>NZ_JAUBQS010000040.1:0-62934 GCF_036701355.1 Microcoleus sp. Pol12B3 | reverse complement strand
GCTAATTTACAACTCTAAACGCCTACTTTCTTTGAATTAAGTTTAATTCTCTTGATCCTTTCCTTCAGGGCACTACCTCTTCGGGATTGATATCTTCCGCGTCAGCCGCGAAATAAACTACAAAATAACCTTTGTTGTTCAAGTGTTGCTGTAGCCGCAGCAATTCCGTTGATTTTCCAGCACCGCGATGTCCTGCATACAACTGGCAAGTCATCGGTTCTGAACGCTCAATGTTGAGGCCCAAGTCTAGGGTAATATTGTCATCTCCTCGCACTTCCCCACAGTCAACATATTGCGGGTCGCCTGCTGGTAAAGGAGAAGATGGGTTAAAGGCGTTGTAGAGGTCTTTTAGTAGTTGTTCTGTATTTTGAGTCATAAATTTTTTTTAGTATTTTTTGGTTTTTATAGGCTCAACCGCAGATTTAAGGCAGATAAACAGGGATTAACGCAGATAATTTTAAGAAGAGCGATCGAATCTATGCAAAAGGCTGGGTGCACATCGCGCACCCAACAATCACTACTTTTAGGCTGGATATTTTTTCAGAATGGCAACTTTTTCGGGGAAGATTTTGATCGCCATTTTGTCATCATCACGAGTCGCTAGCGATCGTCTCACTTCGCCCAAAAACAGCGGCTGCGACAGCCCAGGTTCAGGATGTACAACTGTACGAACCCGGATGGTCATGTAGTCTCTGCCCCGCCCAGAGCGCCCTGGAGAGTACAAATCCGCAGCCGCTTGCCGCATCGTTGCTTCTAATTCCGATTCGGTGATTGTAGGCGGCACAGTAACTACTGTTTGAGCGCCACCTGTATCGTAAACTAAAGAATAGCGCACCGCACCTGGAATTTCTGTGCGGGAAAACAGTCCCAAACCGAGACCGAATATACTGGCAGCAATCACGCCCATAAAGCTTGTCACTCCTACCAATCGGAAGCGAAAACCCCATTTGAAGATAAATGCTATAACAGTTAGAATAGCCAAGGCTACTGTTAGAATTCCCGCCCATTGGGCGTACATTAAAAGGTTAGAATTTACGTTCATTTGTTGACTGTTGACTGTTGACTGTTGATATTAGTTACCCCTACCCGATGCCCTGCGCGGGCAAATGCCCAATGCCCAATGATTAATTAAGCGTTTCGGGCCACAAGCAGATAAGTCATCATATCGCCTTTGCCCTTCACTGGAATCACGCCGCGCTCCTCAAAAACGTACTTACCCCGCAGGCGCTCGTAGGTAGCAACTGTCACCTGAATGCTGCCGGGGACGCCTTGAGATTCCATCCGGGAAGCTGTATTTACCGTATCTCCCCACAAATCGTAAGTAAATTTTTTTGTACCGATTACCCCAGCTTCTACCGGGCCTGTGTGGATGCCGATGCGGATGCTGAGCGGCTGACCTCCCTTGGTATGTATCTTAGTCATCGCTGCTTGAATTTCCAGCGCCATTTCGGCGATCGACTCGGCGTGGTCGTCGCTCGGCGTCGGCAAACCGCCAACCACCATATAAGCATCGCCGATCGTCTTAATTTTCTCAAGTCCGTAGCGCTCGGCCAACTCGTCAAAAGCGGAAAAAATCTCGTTGAGCAACTCCACCAATTGGGCCGGCGATAAATGAGCCGAAAGCTTAGTAAAACCGACCAAATCGGCAAACATCACTGTTACCTCAGCGAAACTGTCTGCGATCGTAATTTCCCCGTGTTTCAGGCGCTGCGCGATCGCCTTCGGTAAAATATTTAACAGCAAACGCTCGGACTTTTCCTTTTCCTGAGCCAACTCATGTAAATACGCCTGTTCCTTATCCCGCAGCCGCTTCTTTTCCAGACAAGCGCTAATCCGAGCCTTGAGCAATACCGGATTAAACGGTTTAGAAAGATAATCCTCCGCCCCCAACTCTATACACCTGACGATACTGTCGATATCGTCCACCGCCGAAATCATAATCACCGGGATGTAGCGCAAATTCTCGTCCGCCTTCAGACTTTCGAGCACCTGATAGCCGTTCATTTGCGGCATCATAATGTCTAGGAGCACCAAATCAAAAGGCTCTGTTCGCAACATTTCCAGAGCTTGGAGACCATCTTCAGCAACAGTCACCACATGGCCTTGACGCTGAAGTCGGCGGGCCAGCAAATCGCGGTTTACCTCATTGTCGTCAACAACCAGCACGCTGCCCTCATCACCTTTCATGTCATGGCCTCTTTGAGAAGCGTTTCAATTTTACCCAAAAGTCGAGGAAACTCGACCGGTTTAGTGTCGTAGTCATTGCAGCCTGCGGCAAGACACTTTTCACGATCGCCCGCCATTGCGTGAGCCGTCAGCGCAATCACCGGAATCCTGCTAGTTTCAGGAGCAGCCTTAATTTGCTGCGTTGCTTGCCAGCCGTCTAGAACCGGCAGACTCATATCCATCAGAATCAAATCTGGTACTTTCGCGAGCGCCATCGACACTCCCTCAGCACCGTCAACAGCAATAAAGACCTCGTGTCCCTTGCGGGCCAGACGCCTGGAAAGCATATCCCTGTTCATTTCGTTATCTTCGACCAACAGGATTTTAGCCATTGGTGTTCTCCTTGCCTTTCGAGTCGTACCTGCGATCGAACCTGTTATTGACTATAGAGCGAACATCGCGCAACAAAGTATCGCAACTGTAGACTCCCTTTTGTAGCACCCGCTCGACGTAGCCGTTTAGCTGCTGGCTTTCGGCCGGTGTCAAGTTTTTCCCGGTAATCACAACAATCGGTATAGGATCTCCCGAATGTGATTTGCGAATTTCCCCGATCAACTCAAAACCATCCATTTCTGGCAACATCAAATCCAGTAATATCAGGTGCGGGCGAGCAACTTTTAGCCGATCGAGAGCAGCGCGTCCGCTGTCAGCTTCCGTTACTGCCCAGCCTTGTGTTTCTAGTACGCATCGCAGTATTTCGCGCGTGGCAACGTCATCTTCCACAATTAGAATCTGACAGGTCAAATTGTTACTTGCAACGCCGTCTTGGTCGCGTCGGTACTTGTTCAACAAGGCAGCCAGCCGTTTGCCGTCCACTGGTTTGGTGAGGTAGTCCGAGGCACCCAATGCAAAGCCGAGACTTTTGTTGCCCACAAAGGATAGCAGGATTACGGGAATTTCGGCAAGGTCAGAATCGGCTTTCAGCGCTGAAAGTACCGCCCAGCCGTCCATTCCGGGCATGATCACGTCCAGGGTAATGGCGTCTGGCCGTAGTTGCTTAGCGAGCCGGAGAGCTTGCTCGCCACTGCCGGCGACTTCTACGTGCAGTCCTTGGCGAGCGAGGGTGCGCTCGATCAAATCCCGCGAGATCGGGTCGTCGTCCACTACCAGCACCGTGCCGACAGCGGGTGCCTCCGGAGGGTTCGTGCTGTCGTGGACTTTGTTGGGGATTTCCGGCTGTTTGATGGCTTTGGGCAAGAGCACGGTGAAAGTGGTGCCTGCGCCCAAGGTGCTGCTGACCTCAATGCTGCCGCCCATCATCTGACAGAAGCGCTGGCTGATTGCTAGTCCCAAACCGGTGCCACCGTACTCGCGGGTAGTCGAGGCATCAGCTTGGGTGAAAGGTTGGAAAACTCGCTGCAATTGCTCTTGTGTCATGCCGATGCCGGTATCGGCGACGCGGAAACTTAAAAATTCGGAGTTGGAAATTAAAATTTGGGAAGATTCCTCTTGATTTTTCATTTTTAATTGTTCATTTTTAATCCTTTCCACTCCGATCGCAATTCTCCCGTTTTGTGTGAACTTGGCAGCGTTGCTGAGCAAGTTAAGCAGCACTTGCCGCACTTTGGTCATGTCCGCGTGCATGGTGTCGAGGTTGTCTGGACAGTACACTTCTAGGGTATTACCGTTTTTCTCGACCAGTGGCCTGGCCGTAGCAACAGCACTTTCAATTAAGGTATGGATGTCGAAGCTTTCTAAGTAGAGCTCCATTCGGCCTGCTTCAATTTTAGAAATATCTAGGATGTCGTCAATCAGTGACAGCAGGTGTTTGCCGGCGCTGCAGATTTTTTCGAGGTCGGGGACGGATTCGCAACTCCCCAATTCTTCGGCTTCTTCTTGAAGCATTTCGCTGTAGCCGATGATGGCGTTGAGGGGTGTGCGAAGTTCGTGGCTCATGTTAGCGAGAAATGTGCTTTTTGCCCGGTTGGCTGATTCTGCTGCTTCTAGGGCCAACTGCATAGCCGATTCTGCGTGTTTGCGATCGGTGATGTCTTGGACTGTGCCTTCGTAGTACAAAACGCTGCCGTTTTCGTCGCAGATGCTGCGCGCGTTTTCAGAAATCCAGATCGTGCTACCGTCTCGGCGGTATATTTGAGATTCAAATTTTGACACTTGGCCGCGCGCACCCAATTGGGCCATAAACTCGGCGCGCCGATTGTGGTTAACGTAAAATTGGCGGTTGATATCGGTGAGTTCGGCGAGCATTTGGGTACAGGATTCGTAGCCGTAAATTCTGGCTAGTGCGCTATTGCCGCTGAGGTAGTGCCCGGTCGGCGTTGTCTGGAATATGCCTTCGACTGCGTTTTCAAAGATGCTGCGGTATTTTGTTTCGGATTGTCTCAATGCTGCTTCTGCTCGCTTGCGCTCTAGGACATTGGCGAGCATTTCTCCTACCATTTTTAGCTGTGTGGATATTTCGGTTGCTCGGCCTGCTATTTGCTTTATGCCCTCGAATCCGATAAATCCTACTAGGTTTTTACTACAAATTAGGGGAATAATTATCAGCGATTGAATATTTTTTATCTGTTTTTTTAATTCTAAATTATTTAGGGCAGCGCCCCTCGAAGGTATTAAGGCGGTTGCTGTTTGATTGACTGTTTGGGATGGGGAATCTGTCTGGAATTCGGTTTTATTTTGACCTATAAAATAGGCTATTTCGGCGATTGCTGGGGGCGGGAGTTCGCCGATTTCTGAAATATAAAGGCATTCGGCGCGATCGAGTTTTTCTGCGATCCAAGGGATTTGTGCGATGTCTATTTGTTTGTCGGTGCTGTCTTTGACTGGCAGAATGCTTTCGCCGCACCATTCGTAGGTTTTGTCGGCGCGGGTTTTGTCTTCTGATAACAGGTAGATGTAACTGCGGTCAAACCCGCTCAAGGTAGCGATCGCTTCCAGGGTTCGATCGATGCCTTTGTCTATTTCTGATAATGGCTGGGTGATGAAATGGGTTGACAAACTGGCAATCAACTGAGCGAATTCTATTCGATACTGCAAAGATTGTTCTAGTTTTTTGAGTTCGGTAACGTCTCGAAAGCTCCAGACTCTACCGACTGTTTTTGCTCCGATTTTTGATGGCAACGAATTTAATTCAAGAATTTTTCCGTCTTTGAATTCTAATAATTCGCTGATTTTAGTATCTGAATCTACCGACACTTTGATCGCGTTTTCGAGAAATCTTTGCGGGTACTTTAATTGTTCCCTGTCGAAGGGGAATCCTGTTTTGAGCGTGTTTTTGAGTGTACCCAAGGTCGATCGGCTCAACTTTCCTTGGCTGGCGGACAAACCCCACATCTCTAGAAATTTCTGATTATATTTACATATATTGCCGTTTATGTCAACCGCCAGAATTCCTGCATCTGTAGATTTTAGAACTGCTTGCAGTATCGAGAGCGATTGCTTGTGTTCTCTAATCTCAAAAATGCCAAAAAACACCAAGACTGATATTTCGCTGCCCTCAACTGCGGGATGGAAAAAATAGGAAACGGGTAAAATCTTGCCGTCGCGACACAAAAACTCGTCGTCCCAATTGCTGGAAGGTTGACTGGAAGCGATCGCCTCTTGTAAATCTAGTGTAGGTGCGATCGGCCTATCTTCACTCTTGCTGGGCGACTGTTTCGGAGCCGTCAAAACTTGGGATTTGTTGCCTTTATTTTGCTTCCCGATGCGCTCTAGCAGAGAAACGCCTGCAAGTTCCGACTCTCGCCACCCCAGCAAGCGTTCTGCCTCTGCATTCACCGAGATTACACAGCCCTTCGCGTCAAGGATACACAATCCTGCCCCCAAACTGTTGACAATCGCCCGCAGTCGATCGAATTCTGAAGCTGTTGGAGAGTCTTGAGGGGACTGGGGCGAGTCAGTTAAATCCTTTAATGCCACCGTCTCCAAGTTAAAACAATCTTCCTGCTGAAGTTCTTGCTGACTCTGAACTCGCTCATAGCTACAACTTACCTGCTCTAATAAAAGCTGCCACTGCTCAGCAGTGGGAGGTGGAGACTCGCCGACTAAACCGAGCTGTTCGAGTTGGCGCTGGAGGTGGGGGTGCATATTTTCTGGCGCTTTGTAAGCAACTTTCTACAGTATATCTTTTTAATTAATAGTATATATACGTAGGTATACCGTTAGGGGACAAGTACGGGATCGAAGTCTATCACAGGTTTTATTGAGAAGCCGAGGGATCGTGTCTCCTCTCCAAAATCTTTCAAACTGCCCTAATTATAAATTCTCCGAACTTTTAAGGTTTTTCAACTCACCAATCCTCTGAATGTCGGCAGCACGCTCAAAAATAATAATATCATCTTATCCAGTCAATACTCAGGAAAGTTTGGGTAACGATACTACAAGCTTACGCGGGGCAAGGCTCATAAAAAAGTCTAATTAAATTCAAGACAAGGGTGGATCTGACATTAATTTAATTATCCAGATTCAATCAATGTCAAGCGAGAATCAGTCTTTGAGCTATAGAAAAACTATTCGGAATATTAATCAAGTGAACTTAGCCTCAAAAACTAGGTTGCCGCCAAAAAACGATCGCGGACGAGGCTACTGGACAGGAAAATTTATTATTCCAATCCCAGCGGAAACGATTTCAGCACTTTTCGTATTTACTCATCAATTAATTAGGGTGATCTAACCCGCCTTAATCTTGTACCTCTATAGTAATTTTAAATTATTGGGAAATTTATTATTCCCTCATAAGGATGCCGGTAGGATTGGGGTGGGGGTTATTATTATTACTAATAACCTAAAATTACTATATATAAAAACTTCTACAAAACTAAGTTTATCATGTGAGGAATTGTGTGCAAAATCTCCCGCTCTGCTAGCGAAATAAGCAGCGAATTGGAGAGGTCAACAAAAGTTGCAGGCATCGAAAATAACTGTAAAAAAAATATTATTCGTCAGACTTTTCGGTTGAGATCGAAAGGTCTGTGAAAATAGCTGGCAGCCGAATGGTAAAAATAGAACCTTTATTCAACTCGCTTAATGCAGTAATGTCTCCGCCCATCATTTCGCAGAATTTCTTAGTAATCGTCAGCCCCAAGCCAGTGCCGCCGTACTTTTTAGTAGTTGAAGAATCGGCTTGCGTGAAAGGCTCAAAGATTCTGGCTAACTGTTCGGGACTCATGCCAATGCCGGTATCTTTGACCGTAAAAATGATCCAATCTTGAGCGGAAGATAAGAGAGACAAGCTATTTTCAGCTTGGCCACCTCCTCTATACGCTCCAAGTTTTTTGCCTTTCTTTGCAGCGTCGGCGGGGGTTTCGACGGATCGGGTAACGGCGAAGGTAATCGCGCCGGAGCAAGTAAATTTCGCGGCATTGCTGAGGATGTTGAGCAGAGACTGCCGGAGTTTAGTCAAGTCGGTCTGCATCGAGCCAATATCCTCGGGGCATTGTATTTCTAGGATATTGCTATTTTTGTCTGCCATCGGCGCGATCGTGGTTACTACTTGCTCAACCAGAGTTGAAATGGTGAATGTTTCGACGTGCAAGTCGGTGCGCCCTGCTTCTATTTTGGTCAAGTCGAGAATATCTTTAATCAGCGCGAGTAGGTGCTGACCGGCCGTGTTAATTCTCTGGAGGTCGTCGATGAACTCTTCGGCACCGAGGTCTCGGGCGTCTTCTTGCAGGATCTCGCTGTAGCCGATGATGGCGTTGAGGGGGGTTCTGAGTTCGTGACTCATGTTGGCGAGAAAAATGCTTTTCGAGCGATTTGCAGCTTCGGCGGCTACTGCGGCCCGGCGGAATTCTTCGGAACGCAAGCGTTCGGTGATGTCGGTGGTCATGATTAAAACGCACTGAGTGTTGCCGAGGTGGATGAGTTCGACTGACAGCAGCCAGTCGCGCACTTCGCCGGCTTTGGTGCGAATTTTGATTTCTTGGTTGCTGATCGAATTTTGTGATTGCACAATCTGGGCGAGCCGCTCCCCGTCTTCTGAATTGACGAATATTCCTAAGTCGTTGGCGGTGCGGCCGATAAATTCATGCCGCAACCAGCCTAATGAGCGCAAAAAGCTTTCGTTGGCATCGAGGAAGCATCCGTCTGTGAGGGTGCAGATGCTGATGCCGACTGGGGAGGCGTGAAAAGCTTTGGAAAATCTTTCTTCTGAAGAACGCAGGGCGGCTTCGGCTTGCTTTCTGTCTGTGATGTCTTGGACGGTGCTGGTGATGTAGAGGGAGGTGACGGCGGCTTGTTCGTAGACTGTGCGGTTGCTGCCGTCGCGGAGTATGAGCCTGTAGTCGATGCTGTAAGGCCGTTGCTGAAATAAAGCCGCTTCGATCGAGGTTTTGACTAATTCTCTGTCTTCAGGGTGCACGTATTCTAAGAAGGCTTCCAGGCTGGGTTCAAAAGTTCCCGGTTCCTGTCCCAAGATGCGGTAAATTTCCTCTGACCACCGCAATTGCTGGGCGTTGCGGTCTAAGTCCCAGTTGCCTAGCTGGGCGATGCGTTGGGCGTTAGCGAGGCTGGCTTCGCTGGCGCGCAGGGAGGCTTCTGCTTGGTGACGTTCGGCGACGGTGGCAGCTAAGACTAAGCCGGTGACGGCGATGACGGCGATGAAGGCTTGCAGGGATAACAGTGCTTGGGGGATACTGCTGGCGTGCTTGAGGAAGGGGCCGCTGCCTCGGGCGATACCCCAAATTGCGAAGCCGCAGAGGATGAGGTTGGAGAGGGCCGTGTAGCGCTGACCGAATCGAAAGGCAGCCCAAACTACGAGCGGAAATGGTAAGTATTCGAGGGGATAGCGGGCGTAGGCGGCGCGGGTGCGGGAGCAGAAGACGAGCCAGCCGAGTGCTAGTAGCAGCAGCAGCCAAATCGCTCGTTCAGCTATCTGTTTGCGATGGGTGGGGACTTTGGGCAATTGCTGCCACGTCAGTAGCAGCGGGGCAACGAGCACAATTCCCATAGCGTCTCCCACCCACCAAGTCCCCCAAATCGTGCCAAAATTGCTCCACCTCGATAAACCGGTCAGGCATACGACGATGCTGCCGATGGTGGAGTTGATCAGGGTAGATCCCAAGGCTGCTAGTCCGACTATTCCTAAAACGTCTTTGAGCCGATCGAGCCTGGCGCTAAAGTTAATGCCCTGAAGTAGATAAGTTCCCGTCCACGCTTGCAGGGTTCTGGCGCCTGCCGAGATCAATGCCGTGCCGATGTTGGCCGACGGTACGCTCATGCTGAACAGGAAGCCTCCGATCGCGATTCCCGGCCACAGTTGTCGCCCAAACAGCAGCAGGGCGACTTGGGCAATTCCTGCGGCTGGCCACATCGGGTAAATTTCTGAACTGAGGGTGAGGGTGGAAATGGCGAATTGCGACGCCCAATAGTAGACCAGGGCGATCGCGCCTACTGCGAGGAAGTACCGCCAGGAATGTCCTTTGATTGCATTAAGGAACTTTGTCTGCATGGTCGTTTGGGGAAAAGGTGGACGGTTGTTGGGATCTCAGTAGGTGGCACGGGACAGGCACGAGGTAGAGAAAATGTTTCTATTAGGTGATGGTAGGTCATGGGTGGTAGGTAGTGGGAGAAGCTTTTGAGCTAACTTTTTGTAGTGCCGTTGAGGGAGCGGTTTTTTTGTTTCCTCAACTCTGCCCATGAATTTCGGGAGTATCGCTTTTTTGTAAATATATCTCTAATGGCTAAGCAATTGGTTTGTAAATTTTTGGTTTTTGTTAAAATTTTATTACCGAGCGAGAGCGGGTGTCTTTTTGTGTCTGGCGATCGTAACTCTATTTACCCTAACATCTTGCATCACGATCGATAATACCTACCATACCTAAAATACAAATAAGAGCGACGTAAAATATCTGTTTTACGTCAGTTTGGGGCAAGCAACACGGTTTCTGATTAGAAGTGCAGGCGCTCGTAATTTTCACTAGATTTTTAACCCATCAATCGAGGCTTTCAGTCTTTCGCTCGAATACAGTGAAAGCGGATTATTTACAGGCAATAAAAAATATTTTTTATTGTCTATTTCTCTTTGGCTGTTGCAATATCTAAGGTTAGTGTCAAACGCTCTTGAGATTCTTTAAGAGCGTCTTGGGGGTTGCGGCCCAGAAGGGTTGCCTCTATGGCGCGACCGAGGTTCTCTGACAGGCGGGAGTAACCTGATATAATCGGTCGCGCTCTGGCTGAGTTCATTTGTTCTAAAAATACTCGCAAAACAGGGTTTTTTTCCACAAAGCTTTGATAAGCTTGGCTCTGTCTCGATTTTAAGTTAATGGGCAAATAACCGGTTCCCAATGCCCATGCTGTTTGGAATTCTTCACCTATAACGTATTCTAAGAATACTAGGGCTGCTCGCTCTCGTTCTGGCGAGGTTTTCATTAAAAATAGGTTTTCACCCCCTACAACGGCTGCGGGGCGTTTGAGAATCGGTAAAGGCATTGCTGCGTAGTCGATCGCGCTTTGCTGCAACTGTGCTAGCGTCCACGGCCCGGTGATTTGCATGGCGACTTTCCCGGCGATGAAGTTGTCGAGTTCATAACCGCGTTCGGGTGCTGACAATATTGCTGAACCTTCTGTTAACAAGTCACTCCACAATTCTAAGGCGGCGTGAGAACCGGGATTATCTATTTGGGGTACAGGACTTTGAGGTATTTTGCCTTTGAGTTCGCCGCCTGCGCTGAACATAAAAGGCAGCCAGGTAAATACTGTCCATTCTCCCTTGCCTAGGGGGAGCACTATGCCGTGTTGGTCTGTGCGGCCGTCTCCGTTGGTGTCTTGCGTGAGCGATCGGGCTACTTGCTTTAATTGCGTCCAATTCTGTGGCACTTCTTTGATTCCTGCTGCTGCAAATAAGCTGGGACGGTAAAATATGGCGACGTTGTTTGTCGCTAGAGGAACTGACCAAGTGTGTCCGCCGAGTTCCATTGACTCGAACAGTGCCGGGTAGATTTCCGCTTTCCGGGGCGATTTGTTGAGCCAGTTTTCTAAGGGTTGAATTGCGTTGAGTTCTGCGAGTTTTCCTGAAATTGTGGCAGCATTCCAAAGCAAATCCGGTGGTGCATTTCCAACTACTGCTGTTAGTATCTTGGGCAGTTGTTGGTCTGGCTGACCTATATAAACTGGTTTAACTTGAATGTTGGGATGGGTTTTGTTGAATTGGTTTGTGAGGGTTTGAAATACGTCGCGATTTGGTGGAGGATTGATGCCGTGCCAGAGCGTAAGTTCGATCGGTTCCCCATTTTTTGAGGTTGGGGTAGTGCTGTTTTGACAGCCATTTAATATTAGCAGATTTAAGGTAATTAAAATGCCGAAGGCTATTTTGAGTGGTCTTTTAATTGCTTTGGATAATCGGGATAAAATCATTTGTTAGTTAGATTCAGGTAAGAAGATTTTTTTAAACCGCAGATGGATGGGGATAGTTAGATCTTGGTAAAAAGAGCTAAATCTCGAAAATCTGCTGGTAGCTGATTTCTCTCTCCGTCCGAGGTGTTTTGAAACAAAACGGTGAAAGCTTCTGCTCCTAGTTTATCTTGCGGCCACATCCGATAGCAAGGACTTTCTGTCAGGTGCGATCGATATTTTTCTAAATGAGGAACAGTGACTGACCCAAATTCTGGGAATTTGCTTAACAGCCATTCGTTGACTTGTTCGTTTTCTGCGGTTGAATAAGTGCAGTTCCTGTATGCAAGATAACCTGAACGCGCTACAATTTTAGCAGAATTGGCTAAAAATTTTTTTTCGGTTGCCATTGCGGTTGATGGTGACATTATGAAAGCATCGGGGTGCTTTGTCTCCTTTTGCTAAGAGTGACTGACCAGCATAAGGAGCCTCTACTATTACTAAAATAGCAGTTGGTGGTATTTTCTCGGTAAGTATTTTTGAATCGACGTTAGTGGCGAGGGATGGTTTAATTTGGCAGGGTTTTAAATTTGAGATCGGCATTCCTATGCGTTTACCTATGACTTCGTTGCGCAACAGCAATTCTGGCTTTAAGGTTTTCCAAGCAAATATACTTTTTCCTTCGGGGGCGGTGCACATATCTAAGATTAGTTTAATTGACGGGGATATTGTTAACAAAATTGAGGCGGATAAAATTGACGAAAAGTCGAGACATTAGTAATGTCCTGCTTGATGTAAGGAATGTTTTACCGACTGTGATTCTAAGGCTAATCTATCTAAAAATTGCGGTTGCCAATAAACGGCAATTTCGACAGTAAATGGGTTTTATGTTAATTTGGGTTGTACTCACAAGATAGCAGGATTAAAAGCTTGGGGATTGGTGACTTCATGAAGAAACTTTTATTTTTCGGCGGTGTCTGCAAATAAGCTGCGGCTGAGTTTAAGCAGGAGATTAGACGTTTTTTTATTGTTTGGAAAGATATGATAAGATTGAGATTAGCAGTGACAAAGGTAAATTAGATGATTATTCTTAGTGTAGAACAGTTATAGTTAACTTAGGAAGAACGGATGCAAATGTGGTTGTGTCTATCAAACCCATTGCTTTGGATCGTTCGAGTCGGGCTGTACCTGAGTACCAATCGAGATCCTTTTTGCCGATCGCACAAGTCGGAACTATTCTCGAAGTGTATAATCTAGGAGCAAACTACTATTATTCGATCTGAAAAATAAAAATTACATGAACTCGGTGGGTAAAAACACTCATAAACTAGCTTGTATCATAGCTCCTACGTGTTTAAGAGTCTCTACAATATACTTTGGTTTTTGCCATTACCTACTTGATAACTAATCAGTCATGACTGAGGACTACTTACTAATAACTAAGAATCTATGAAAATTGTCTTTTTTGGCACTCCCGATTTTGCTGTTCCTACTTTATCAAGTTTGCTGAGTCATCCAGAATTTGAGGTTGTGGGTGTGGTGACTCAGCCGGACAAACGCCGGGGAAGGGGCAATCAATTGATGCCTTCACCTGTAAAAGATGTGGCTTTAAATCACAGTCTCCCGGTTTGGCAGCCGCACCGAATTAAGAAGGATGCGGAAACAATTGCCAAATTGCGGGAAGCGGAGGCGGATGTGTTTGTGGTGGTGGCTTACGGCCAAATTCTTTCTCAAGAAATTCTGGATATTCCTAGTTTTGCTTGCGTTAACGTTCACGGTTCAATTTTGCCGAAGTATCGCGGTGCCGCACCGATTCAGCGCTGTCTTTATGACGGGGAAAAGACAACAGGAATTACTACTATGCTGATGGATGCTGGCATGGATACTGGGGCTATGCTATTGAAGGCTTTTGCTGGTATTTCACTGTTGGATAATGCTGATTCTTTAGCAGATAGGTTGGCGGAAGTTGGGGCGGATTTGTTGATAGAAACTTTGGTGAGGTTGAGGGATGGAGAAGTTAAAGCTGTTCTTCAAGATGATGCTGAGGCGACTTATGCGCCGATGATTAAGAGTGCAGATTATGTGCTGGATTGGTCGAAAAGTGCGATCGCCCTTCACAATCAAGTTAGGGGATTTTTCCCGGATTGCACGACTACTTTTCGCGGCAATTCTTTGAAGGTGATAGCTACTGTACCCGTCGGGCCGGAATATTGGCTGCAAATGCCAGCGGATTTGAGAGTTTTGGAACGCGAATGGCCTGTTTTAGCCCAGTTGTCGGGCGCAAATGGGGAAGTTGTTAAGGTTGTGAAGGGCTTGGGGGCGATCGTCCACACTGGCGATGGTTTATTATTGTTGCGGGAGGTGCAGTTGGCGGGGAAAAAGGTGCAGTCTGGGGTGGATTTTGCCAACGGAACTCGGTTGGCGGTGGGGGAAGTTTTTGCGGGTTAAATTGTATGTTTAGGGCGGGCATCCTGCCCACCCCACAATATTTGGAAGCAAAATCATCTTGTAATTTAGATGCGCGACAGTTGACCTAAAATTCGACCAAAACTTCCTCGGCGTCGCCCAACAAACCCTGCGCCGCCTCTAACATACTCTCAGCAACATCTTTCAAATCTTCGCGACTTGCTAAATAAGTTTTCAAAGCTTCTAACGGTTCTATACTATTATTAGCATTCAATTCTGGCAACCGCGGCCTCGCTAGCTGACTGACTAATTCCGGTTGGATTGTGTAGCTGTGCGCTTCGCCCAGAAGTGTGTGCAATTCTCCGTTGTCGATTAAATCTAATTGTTCCGATCGCAATTGGTAAATCAATCTCACAACTGCGTCTTGTATCTCTTTCTTACCAATAGCTTTAACTAACTCGGCTTGCGGGTTTTCCGATTCGGAAACATTCACTTTAATAGTCTGAAACACCCGCACTGGCAAAGCGCAAAATTCCCACTCCGCTTTTCCCCGTTCCAA
The DNA here is from genome assembly GCF_036701355.1 of Microcoleus sp. Pol12B3. Taxonomy (NCBI): domain Bacteria; kingdom Bacillati; phylum Cyanobacteriota; class Cyanophyceae; order Oscillatoriales; family Microcoleaceae; genus Microcoleus; species Microcoleus sp. Pol12B3. The sequence goes on along the minus strand of NZ_JAUBQS010000040.1, from coordinate 48,458 downwards.
ATTAACTAACACAAAACCTTTATCTTCTTTCTCTTCGCTAAAATCAACTCGTTCGATACTTCCGGGATAAATTACGGGCGGATTGTTGGAAGCATTGAGATTTTGATGTTTGTGAACGTGGCCGAGAGCGACATAATCAAAACAAGGGCGAGTTAGCATGGAAACGGGTATGTTAAAACCTTTGCCAACTGCTAAAAAACGTTCGGCGCCAAGACTTGCTTTATCTGCCATTAAGTGCGCTAAAAGTACGGTTGGTATGTCGGGGTTGAGGCGACGGATTTCGCCTTCCATGGCGATCGTCAGTTTTTCGGTTAATAATTGGTTAACATCGCCCATAGACAGGCTTTCAGTCTCGGAACGTGTCATTAAGGTCGATCGAGTCAACCAAGGTAATGTTACCACCTGTACGGGCCCGCTGCGGGTTTGAATGAGGTGAGTGTCCAGGCGATCGCCTACAATAAACTTAGGTATCCCCAAAGTCCGGTAAATCCCCAAACTCGCACCGCCTTGTCCCTGAGAATGTTGGTCGTGATTTCCTACTAGCAAAACAGTCGGAATTTGCGCCTCCACCAAGCGGCTGAATTGGCAAGCAAAAGCCTCTTTTACAAACGGTGGAGGCGTCGAATCCGGGAAAGCATCGCCGCCGAATATAACTAAATCTACGGGTTCAGAAATTGCTCTATCCATACATTTGCTCAGCGTCGCAGCGAAGTCTTCCAGCCGCGTATTTAAACCGGTTTCTGGATTAATCCGCCCGTGGGAAAAGCCGCTTCCCATGTGAATATCTGAAAGGTGTAAGATTTTAATCATTGTTTTTTCTATTTGTTAGCTATCATTTCGGTTCGTAGTGAGGACGGAAGTCCTCAGAAGAAGGATTTGCATTCTTGATTGCGACCCAAATAAATTTGTTTTTCATACATCACAATATGATGCCGGGTACTTTTTGGTAAACTTGTGCGATCGGGCAGCGAAAATCTATACTCGTTAACTCTAACTCATCTCCTTGTCGGTAAGTCTGAGAAACCCAATTTCCCTCAGCATTGAGTCTAAAACATTCAATTTTGATTTCGGATTGAGTGATTAACACGTATTCTTGCAAACTCGATGCAGTTTGGTAATCGACAAATTTATCGCCTCTGTCGAAAGCTGCTGTTGAGGGCGACAATACCTCAACTACCAAAGATGGATATAAAATGAAGTCTTGAGTAGAACTTGTATCTCTTTCGTCGCAAGTCACCGCTACATCAGGATAGTAATAGCAATTTGCCTCTTCCAGTCGGACTTTTATATCTGATGATAAAACTAAGCAGTCGGTGTTATCTAAGTGATTTCCCAGTCGCCTTACTAAGTTGCTCGCAATAATAATGTGAGGCTTTTTTACCCCTGTCATTGCATAAACGTGTCCGCGTCTGTATTCGTGTTTGATCGGGCTTACTCGCTCGCCTTCTATGTACTCTTCTGGAGAAATGTAGAAATTATTTTTGCTAACAAACATTGAGGTTTCCTCCGATATTTTTATTTATTTGACACTATTGGTTAATAATCGCATACCCGGCGGGGAAACGTCACTGCCGTTTCCCTACAAATTTAACAAAACTCCAGAAATCTGGCGTGCCACAGTTTGCCGCTTTCTGTCAAACCCTGCGATCGCACTTTAATTTTGACACTTTTGGGGTTAGCCTCGTAGAGTCGGGCAATTTCCTGCATTTCCTCCCCGCTAAACCCGGTTCCCACGGTTCCTACTGGGACTAATTTGCCATCAATTTCTTGCGCTACTTTGACGGCGCTAAACGGCCGCCCCGCAACTTTTGTCGCCGTCAAACCCACAATAAACAAATCGTGTTCTTGACAGTATTTAGTTCTCACCATCGAATATTTCTTAACATCTTTGCCGCCGACATACTGGCAGTTGTGCAACACCCAAACTTCGCCTTCTTTATTTTCAGATTCCTGCTGATTTGCCAGGATGATTTTTTCGGCGGTGGTGCGAAATGTCGGTACAACTTCAAAGGCTGGGGATAAATTCGCCAGCCTTTCGCCAACTTCAACTCCCGCTGCAATTCGTTCGGATTCTGCCACGGCAGTTAAATCATTGCCTTTGAAAAACAAACTTTTAAAAATGGCATAAATTGCGCTGGGCTGGATTGTCGGAAAACCGCTTTCAATATTAACTGTAGCAGCTTGCGCGCCGGTGCGGTGTTCGCTACCCGTACAGCTTTTGTAATACAGTTCGCCGTCTAAAACAAAGGTGCCAATTTTATCGGCTGTGTCGATTAATGTGCGATCGATCTCAATTGATGCTTGCTGTCGCAGGTTAGTCGATCGCGATTGGTAGTATACTTTATCTGGCGTCGCAATGACCACTACTCGATTGCCGTCGCGCTTTGGCTGTCCCCAATAATCGGGGTTTTCGATGTAATAAGAACGTTCACTCGGCGCGTCCACCGGCTGCATGGTGACAATCCTTCCCGGCTGTAAGTGCGGTGGCAATTCTGCAAAAATGGGATTATTGGCAGTTTCTATTATTGAGGCGGAAGTTGATTGTTTAGCAGGAGCGAAATCGGCGGTAGAATTGTTTGGAGTATTGAGGACGATCGGCTTTTCTCCCGTTTCCAATTCAAACGCTCTTTTCCAAAAGCCAAAAGCCATTTCGGGGTATCCTTCCGACTCCGCGCACAGTGCAAAACCAATAACTTTTGCCGTACCAATTCCGCGCCCGTAATCAGCCAAATACTGCACTGCACCCGCTTCTCCCATCAAGTGCAATCCTCGCGTCACGATGCGATTGTTCCAGCGTTCTCGAATGTCGGCGCTAATTTTTTTAGCTGCTTTTCGCTTGGCTTCTGCGTATTCGGTGCAGTCCATACTGCCTCCTTTATGTAGGGCTATTTATACACTATACTAAAGATTGATTTATTAGTCAAGTCTAATTTGACAATTAGATGGTGTGAATAAATTTAACTCTTTCATTGGTGAACTAGATTTATTTTTTCACCGCAGAGGCGCAGAGGGCACAGAGGAAGAGAAGAAAGAGATAGTCAAGCGCGGTAATCTGTTGGCTGCCAATGCTAAGATAACTTCGATCGCTCATTGCGACCAATAAAGCCGTGAGTTGCGTCTTACTCGCGTTTGGTTCGCCAACTTGCGATCGGACATTTCAGAATTTAAGATCGAGTTTAATCTTACTGTTATGATGCGATTGATTTTGTACAGCAAACCCGGATGCCACTTGTGCGAAGGGTTGCAAGAAAAACTCGAACAGATTGAAAGCGTCAAGTTTCAACTCGAAGTCAGAGATATTACTGAACGCGAGGACTGGTTTCAAGCTTATCAGTACGAAGTTCCAGTTTTGTTTAAAGTGCAGCCTCAGTCAAAAAATTCTACTGGCGAGGCTGCATTCTCCGCTGAAGAACTGTTACCCCGTCCTTCTCCCCGCTGTAGTGTCGGCCAATTGGAGCAAATGTTACAGAAATATTTGCAAATCGATCCGTCACAATAATACGATTTACCCAAAAACTCAGGTTTTAATCCTGACCTCGGGGTGCTCGGTGTGCAGCTTAATCTAGGCCGATAGGTTTTACACCGCGCATAAAAAAACCTAGAGTTTGCACCGCGCACAGCAAAAACCTGTAGATTGTGGCTCAAACAATGTGTTCCGCCAGTCATATTCAAGACATTCAAGCGAGGAGTTTTTCAGATGAAATTGAGAGAATTATTAGCAGCAGTTCCCAGCATTTCCTTTGACGCGCAACATCCCGCCCTCGATGCCGAAGTCAAGGGTTTATCCACTAATTCCCACGCTTGTCAGGCGGGAGATTTATTTTTGGGAATGCCGGGAACGCGCGTAGATGGGGGAGATTTTTGGCAAAGTGCGATCGAATCTGGTGCACTTGCCGCCATAATTTCCACCCAAGCAGCCGAGAAAACACCTTCGGAAGACAGGGGTAATTGCGTCATCGCAGCAGCCGATATGGCTCAAGTTTGCGGTCAAATAGCAACTGCTTTTTACGGCAATCCAGCTAGCAAATTAAAACTTGTCGGCGTTACCGGGACTAACGGCAAAACTACAACAACTCATTTAATCGAATTTTTGCTCAATGAAATGCAGTTGCCGACGGCGATTTTTGGCACGCTTTACACTCGCTGGCCGGGCTTCCAACAAACTGCACTTTACACCACACCTTTTGCGGTTGACCTGCAAAAACAATTAGCAGAAGCTGTAGCAGCCGGATGCAAACACGGGGTGATGGAAGTCAGTTCCCACGCTTTAGCACAGCAGCGAGTTTTGGGGTGTAGCTTTGAAGTTGCTGTCTTTACAAACTTGACTCAAGATCATCTAGATTATCACCGTGATATGGAAGATTATTTTGAAGCGAAATCGCTTTTATTCGGTTCTAATTACCTCGCCAATCGTGCTGTAATTAATATTGACGACCCCTACGGTAAGCGGATATTTGAGAACCTAAAATCTGACCAAGTTTGGAGTTACAGCACTGTTTTGAAAACGGCAGATTTGTATGCTTCTGATTTGGAGTATCAGCCGAACGGAGTTAAGGGAATGCTGCACACTCCGAAGGGTGAAACTGCTTTTTCTTTGCCTTTAGTCGGTCAGTTCAATTTATCAAATATGTTGGCTGCTGTCGGTGCTGTTTTAGAATTGGGTTTAGATTTGGCCGCAATTGTGGAGAAATTATCTCAGTTTTCGGGAGTTCCGGGACGGATGGAACGGGTGCAAATTAGTCCCGACCAAGATATTAGCGTTATTGTCGATTATGCCCACACTCCCGACAGTTTGGAGAACTTGTTGAAGGCGTCGCGGCCGTTTATTCCGGGTCAGATGATTTGCGTGTTTGGCTGCGGCGGCGATCGCGATCGCACTAAGCGGCCGATCATGGGTAAAATCGTTGCACAATTAGCCGATTTAGCGGTTGTTACTTCCGACAATCCGCGCACTGAAAATCCCGATCGCATTTTGGAGGATGTTTTAGCAGGAATTCCCGCCGCAGTAAAGCCGATCGTGATGTGCGATCGAGCCGCAGCAATTCGCACTGCTATTATGGAGGCTAAACCGGGTGATGGCGTGCTGATTGCAGGGAAAGGACACGAAGATTATCAAATTTTGGGCACCGAAAAAGTCCATTTTGACGATCGAGAACAAGCGCGAGATGCCTTAAAAGCCAGAATGAATTCAGTTAAATGAATTCGGTTAACTGTTAACGGTTAACCGAATTCGGTTAACTGTTAACGGTTAGTTGTTCGCGGGCTGCGAAATTTGTTATATTTTTAAGTATTAATACGAAGCTAGAATCTGATTTGCACTAGATTATAATAGTAAAACAAAATATTTTAACAGCAAAATAATTATTGTTATGATAGAACTAACTGGCTATCAAATTCTCGCTCGAATTTATTCAGGCACTCGCACCCTAGTTTATCGCGGAACTCGCCTCTCAGACCAAAAACCGGTCGCCATCAAAGTCTTGCGAAACGAGTATCCCAGCTTCAGCGAACTCTTGCATTTTCGCAATCAATACACGATCGCCAAAAACCTAAATTTGCCCGGAATCATCCAAACCTACAGCTTGGAACCCTACCGCAACGGCTATGCGCTGATTGTGGAAGACTTCGGGGGAATTTCTCTGAAGGAATGGACGGGGAAAGGAAAAACCGTGCAATCTCTGGTTGATTTTTTCCAAATTGCGATCGACCTAAGCAATACATTAGATATACTTTACCGCCACCGCATCATTCACAAAGACATTAAACCCGCCAATATTTTAATAAATCCTGATACTAAACAAGTCAAACTCATTGACTTTAGTATTGCATCTTTGCTGCCGCGAGAAACTCAAACACTGATGAGTCCCAACGTAATTGAAGGAACACTCAGCTATCTATCTCCCGAACAAACAGGAAGAATGAATCGCGGCCTTGACTACCGTACAGATTTTTATTCATTAGGTGTAACTTTTTACGAATTGCTGACAGGAAAATTGCCATTTCAATCGAGCGATCCGATGGAATTGATCCACTGTCATATTGCCCAGCACCCGCCATCTGTACGTGAAATTAATCCTGAAATACCCCTTGTTCTCTCGGAGATGGTCAGCAAATTAATGGCAAAAAATGCCGAATGTCGCTATCAGAGTGCATTAGGACTGAAAGCAGATTTAAAAACTTGTTGGCAACAACTCAATGAGACAGGTAAAATAGAGAGTTTTGCCATTGGGCGGCGAGATTTTTGCGATCGCTTTATCATACCTGAAAAACTCTACGGTCGAGCAACCGAAGTCGCTGCATTATTAGCAGCATTCGATCGAGTAGCAAACCCCTCTAAATCTCGTTCTACAGAAGAGCCTGGAACCGAGAAGCAAGAGGTAAAAGAAGACCTCGCCTTGATTAATGAGGACTGGCGTGACTCGAACTTATCCCGCAGCGAAATGATGCTAGTAGCCGGATTTTCCGGCATTGGGAAAACCGCTGTAGTCAACGAAATTCACAAACCCATAGTTCGGCAACGCGGTTATTTTATCAAAGGCAAATACGACCAATTTCAACGTAACATTCCCTTTAGTGCTTTTGTGCAAGCCTTCCGAGATTTAATGGAGCAATTACTCTCAGAAAGCGACGCTCAGCTAGAACGATGGCAAAGGAAAATTATCAATGCTCTTGGCGAAAACGGTCAAGTTATTGTAGAAGTAATTCCTGAATTGGAACGAATTATTGGGAAACAACAGCCTGTCTCTGAACTTTCGGGAAGTGCCGCCGAAAATCGTTTCAATTTACTATTTCAAAAATTTATTTCTATTTTTGCCACAAAAGAACATCCCTTAGTGATTTTTTTGGATGATTTGCAATGGTCAGATTCAGCATCTCTGAAGCTTTTGCAAGTGTTGATGAGTGAAAAAGATAGTCAGAATTTGCTGGTAATTGGGGCATATCGAGATAACGAAGTATCTCCGGCTCATCCATTTATGTTGGCAGTAGCAGAGATGGAAAAATCCCAAGTAACGGTAAATACTATTACCTTGGAACCTCTGAGTAAAGCCGATATTAACGATCTGATAGCAGATACGCTCTCGTGCGAGATCCTTCTTGCTCAACCATTAACCGAGTTAGTTTATCAAAAAACCAAAGGCAATCCATTTTTTGCCACGCAATTTCTCAGGGCGCTACAGGAAGATGGGCTGATTGCATTTGACCCCACTCCCCTTACCCAGGGGGAAGAGAGGGGGGTAACATCTCCCCTTATCAGGGGAGGACACAGGGGGGTAACAGGGGGGTGGCAGTGCGATATCGCCAAAGTCAAAGCCCTAACTATCACCGATGATGTAGTGGAGTTTATGGCGGTGCAGTTGCAGAAGTTGCCGCCAGAAACTCAGGATGTGCTGAAGTTGGCTGCGTGCATAGGAGCGCAGTTTGATTTGAATACATTGGCGGTAGTCAGCGAGAAGTCGCCGGAAGAAACTGCTGCGGATTTATGGAAATCATTGCAAGAAGGATTCATCTTACCAACCAGTGAAATTTACAAGTTTTATATAGGGAAAGAAGAAGGGAAAAGCACCCCCAACTTGCCAAATACCGCCGCTCAATTACCTCACTACAAGTTTCTACACGATCGGGTTCAGCAAGCTGCTTATTCATTAATTCCTGATGACCAAAAGCAAGCAACCCATCTCAAAATTGGACAGTTACTTCTTCCGAATTTCTCAGAAGTTGAAAGAGGAGAAGAAGTATTCGATATTATCAATCATTTTATCATTGGCTCGGAGCTAATAACGCAGCAGGAAGAAAGAACTAAGCTAGCTAAGATTAGCCTCTTGGCAGGGCAGAGAGCTAAAATGTCAACTGCTTATGAGTCGGCGACAAAATATCTCGCTTTCGGTTTAAGTTTCCTACCCAAAAATAAATGGGAATCTGCCTATAGATTAACATTTACTGTATATTTAGAAAGTCTTGAAGCTGAATTTTTAGCAGGTAATTTTGAAGAAGCTGAAATTTTAATTAAAACCGCATTTAGTCATGCAAAATCTAGCCTTGATAAAGCCAAGATTATTGCAATTCAGTTAACGCATTATCAAAATAAGGCACTATATCAAAAGGCGATTCAGGTAGGAATCGCAGGGCTGAAACTGTTAGGCTTAGAACTGGCGATTATGCCAAATGAAGAAGAGTTAGAAGGGATGGCTCTGGAAGTTAAAAAAACCTTAAATCAGCGCGCAGTTGCAGGACTAATTGACGCACCACTCATTGTTGATGAAGAACGCCAGATGCCGATCAAACTGCTGATGAACATGGTACCGCCCACTTACCTAACTAATCAGGAGTTGTTAGTGTTGGTTGTTTTACACATGACCAATCTCTGTTTGCAATACGGGAATACAAATGTGGCGGGTTTTGTTTATGTTTGGTATGGGACAATTCTCTGCCAACGCTTTCAAGACTATGAACTGGGCTATGAGTTTGGACTTTTAGGGTTGAAGGTGAATGAAAAATTTAATAACACCACCCTGAATGGCAAAATTTATATGTCGTTCGGCAACTTTATCAACCACTGGCGCAAGCACGTCAGTTCCAATCTTGTTCTGCAACAAGCTGCTTATCAGGGGGCAATGGAGGTAGGAGATTTTTCTTGGTGTCATCACAGTGCTCTGTTCAGTTTCTGGCAGCAGGCGATCGTATCAAGCGATATTCACAGTTTGCTGGCTCGACATGAAAAGTACATCAGCTTTGCAGAACGGACGGAGATTACGACAGCTTTTGCCCTCATTCTTCAGTGCAAGCTCCTAGAGAATTTGCAAGGGCTAACGATAGGGAAGTATAGCCTTAGCTCTGAAACATTTGATGAAGAATCGGCGCTAGCAACGTTCAATGAAATTGGCTATGGCTATGGCAGTAGCACTTACTATTTCGCTAAAGCATTTTTGTTTTTCACCTATGGTGAGTATGCTAAAGCTTATGAAATGTTAGTAGCGGGGGGAGAGTTTTCTAATGCACTATATGGGCAATTTCAACGTGTTCTGCATTGTTTTTATCAGTCTTTGACTGTATTGCAACTTTATGGATTATCCACCCATAAACAACAAAAAGATTATCAAGAATTTGTTCAGAATAATCGGGCACAACTTCAAATCTGGGCACACAACTGTCCTGAAAACTGTCTGTCCAAATTTCTGCTTTTAGAGGCGGAGATGGCTCGTGTTGCTGAACAAAAATGGCAGGCTGCTGAGTTGTACGATCGCGCCATCTTTCTGGCCCAAGAACACCAATTCCTCAACGAAGAAGCCTTAGCCAACGAACTCGCATCTAAATTCTACCTCGGCTGGGGCAAACAAAAAGTCGCTGCAGGCTATATGCAGGAAGCCTACTATTGTTACGCCCGCTGGGGAGCAAAAGCCAAAACCGATGAACTAGAACAACGTTATCCCGATCTGCTGCGCCCCATCTTACAACAGTGCGCCCAACCCTTCACTATTTTAGAAACCCTTTCCACCCTTACCAATCCCACCTACTCAATTCATTCGACCGCCCAGCACACTACCTCAAGCACCTCGATCAACCATGCTCTAGATTTTTCGACTCTGCTGCAAATCTCCCAAATGATTTCCAGCACGATCGACCTGGATGAGTTGCTGCAAATTGTCACCCAAACCATGTTACAAAACTCGGGAGCCGATCGCTGTGCACTGATGCTCTACCAAGATCAACAATGGCAAGTGCGGGCGATAGCTACATGGGAAAACATTAGCCTGCAAACGGAACCCCTAGAGAATAATCCCACCGTTCCCGTTAAATTAATCCAGTATGTCAAAAACACCCTAGCAGCAGTTGTCATCGATCGCGCCAAAACTGATCTGCCTGTGATTGACGATTATTTAGAGCACCACCAACCAGAGAGTTTGCTGGGTTTACCAATTCTAAATCAGGGGAATTTGGTCGGCATTTTGTATCTAGAAAATCGCATAACGAGTGGGGTGTTTAGTCGCGATCGCCTCCTAGTGCTGAATTTTCTCTCTAGTCAAGCGGCGATCGCTCTGGAGAATGCCCGTCTCTATCACCAAGTGCAGCAGACTTTGAATGAACTTCAGCAAACTCAGATGCAAATGATCCAAAGTGAAAAGATGTCAGCATTAGGTAATCTAGTGGCGGGGGTTGCCCATGAAATCAACAACCCGGTTGGTTTCATTGCCGGGAACATTAATGAAGCTCATGCGGGAGTCCAAGACTTAATTGATTATTTGCGCCTCTATCAAGAAAAGTTTCCTCCATCGGAAGCAGAATTGATTAAGAAAGCAGAGGAAATAGATTTAGATTATCTAGTAGAAGATTTACCCAAAATGCTGAGTTCCATGAAAATAGGATGCGAGCGCATCAAAAACATCAGCACATCCCTCCGCACTTTCTCTCGCGCCGATACGGCCCATAAAGTTGAGGCTAATATTCACGAAGGCCTCAATAGCACTTTGATGATTTTACGCCATCGCCTGAAAGCGAACGACAAGCATCCTGAAATTAAAATCATTAAAGAGTACGGCAATATTCCCAAAGTAAAATGTTATTTGGGACAATTAAACCAGGTATTTATGAATTTGTTAGCAAATGCGATCGATGCCTTAGAAGAATCGAATCAAGGACGGAGTTTTGCCGAAATTCAATCCCATCCCAATCGCATCACTATTCGGACCAAAGTAGAAAGTGAAAAGGTAAAAATTTCCATCGCCGATAACGGAAAAGGAATGTCAGAAGAGGTAAAAAATCATATCTTCGACCATCTATTTACCACTAAAGATGTGGGCAAAGGAACTGGGTTGGGACTGGCGATCGCACGTCAAATTGTAGAAGAAAAACACGGCGGAAAACTGAGTTGTTTTTCTTCACCGGGAGAAGGAACGGAGTTTGTCATTGAGATTTTAATTGATTAAAGATTAGTTGTCCGTTGTTAGTTGTCCGTTGTTGACCGATATTAATGAGCTCTCTCTTCTCTTCCTCTGCGTTGTCTGCGTTCTCTGCGGTTAAATCATTCCGATGCAACCGGAATTGATAGGACAACCAACAACTGGCAACTGACTATTGCAGCGGCAAAAATACCGTCATCACCTCGCCCTTTTGGGGCCGCTGGCGAATTACCAACTTCCCGCCAGCAGCCCGAAATAAATTCTTAGTCACGGTCAAATTTAAACTCAAACTTCCCGTCTCCGGCTGCACCATCAACAAAGGCCCGATCGAGCGCAAAGGACCATTCGCCTTAGCTGCAAAAGTCGATGCGCCATTATCTTCAGGTAAGTGTTCCGATTCCAACTGCAACTTTAACTGATCGCCCGCCAATGTCACCTCCACCTGAATGCGACTACCGGAGGGCAAAGTTCGAGTAAAATTCTCAATCAAATTAGTTAAAACCTGATCCAACATCGTCGGATCGCTGACTACCGCAGGCAACTTTTTCGGCACAATAACTTCCAAAGTGTGGTTTCGCACAGCGGCCTGTTTTTGCCAGCGGGGAATGCTATTTTGTAGCACTTCACCGAGAGACATGGCTGTTAGCTGCACGCCCGAATTTTTAGCTTGCGACATTTCCAATTCCACGGCACGGAAAATTAAACCGAAGCGATCGATCTGAGAGGTACACTCAGCATCAATCATTTCCAAACGCTTGACCACAACAGGATCGAGCTTGGGACGTTTCAGCAACAATCGAGTCAGCGTGCGGATAGTAGCCAAAGGGGTGCGGACTTCATGGGCGATCGCCTGTAGCAATTCCACCTCTTTAGTAGCCAGAGGAATTGGAGATTTGCAGTTGATATCTGTAGCCGATAACTTTTTATGCCTCGGATTCAAACCATCATCAATTCTTTCATCCTTTATCCTGCTTCCTTCCTCTTTCCCACCCGGCAAATTATGCAACAGCAAGCGGCTGAACTGCATCACTGTTTGATAATTTGGCTCCAAAGGCAAAAACTGCTGGAAAAGCGCGTCTAATTTAGTAGAATTATTAGTTAATTGGCTAACTGATAAATTGAAGCTACCGTCAGAATTGGCAAGCAAACATTCGCTTTCTGTCACCCTGCGCCGCAAAACTTCCCAAGCTTTGGCGACTACTTGCGGATCGAAAGAAAATAGAAAAGCCGGAATTCCCGCAGAATTTTCACCCAAAACCATCACCAGGCTAAAACTAGCAGTTAAAACCAAACAAAACTGCTCGTGCGCCAAAGGATCGCCACTTGCCAAAGCCAAAGCCGGGGCTGCTGCAGGCACTGATGTTTGCACATCAGCCGCCGGCATTAAAGCTAAAGTTTGTCTGGCCCGAAAAGACCACAAAGCTGCATCGTTGTCGGGAATACTGGTAAAAATCCAATTGGCAAAGCCATTGGCCAAAGCCGGGTCAGTCAAAACCGAAGACGGGCCCGACAAAACCAATCCCTGACAGGCATTGGGAATTGTCGATCGACAATTTGCTCGATCGGCATCTGCTTTTTGTCCTGATTTTTGCCGGTCGAGCATTTGATTCAAAGCTGCGATCGCCCCGTACCATTCCTGTTCAGCTTTCAGCCGAGAAGCCCCACGGCTGGCAGGACACCGATGGCGGTTCTTTTCTCCCGCCAACTTAGCATCAAAGAGACTCAGGTCATTTTCTTGGCCTTCGGAGGCTAAAATTTCGCTTATTGTCGGTAAAAAGTAAGTATTCACAGTTATAAACCCACCTTCGGAGGCATGAAGGGTGAAGTATTTATGTATAGGAGAGTTCAGGAGTTAGGAGTCAGTCGATTTTAGATTTTAGATTTTAGATTTTAGATTTACCCCACAGATAAATCTGGGAGGTTGAACTAGGGTCTAAAATTTTTATCTTTCCACGACAGGAGTACGTGGCACGGTATCCGTTTTTGGGCTGGGTCAAGCACCAGCACGATCGAAAAATCCCGCATAATTTCTTGCGCCTTCCTCCTAACCCACAGGATATCCACATTTGTCAACTAACGATATTGGCAGAACCGTACCAATAAGTCGCAATCTCCGCGCTTGCGGCGGTATTTTGGACGATCGCCCTGACAAAAGTGCAAAATGAAGTAAGTTAAACACCGCGCTTTCCTTATGCCCACCTCGATCGCCGACTCGAAAAATCTGCTGTCAGACTTAATGGCACGCTACCGTCACCAAGTCGATTATCTGGCAATTCGACTGGAAGAAGCCGAAGGCACCGACATCCTGCTGCGGGGCGAAAAAATTGAAACCCTCAGCGAAGGAGTCTCAATTGGCGGCCAAGTCAGAGCTTGTCACAAAGGCGGCTGGGGCTTTGCCAGTTTTAACCGACTTTCCACCCTCGCCGAAAGAATCGAAGAAGCCATCGCCGCGGCCAAACTGATCGGGGAAGAAGAAACGATTCTGGCGCCTGTCACCCCAATACAAGACATTTGCTTGCTGCCGCTGACAGGAACAGACCCCCGTCTGGTTCCCCTAATTGACAAAAAACAATTGTGCGATCGCTACGCGGCAATTCTCCGCAGCATTGACCCCCGCATCGCCACCATCTCCGTGCGCTACGGCGACAGCACCCAGCGGATGATCCTCGCCACCTCAGAAGGCACCATGCTCGAACAAGGTTGGGCAGACATGGAAATGCGCTTTGCGGCCACAGCCCGCAGCGGGGAAACCGTACAAACCGGCCGCGAAACCACGGGTTCCCGCAAAGCTTACGAAGACTTAACCGAGCTTGATGTTCAAGTTCGCAGCGCCGCCCAGAGAGCCGTAGATTCCCTAGCTTTACCCCCCGTCCAAGGCAACACCTACACCGTCGTCATCGACCCAATTTTGACCGGATTGTTCGTCCACGAAGCCTTCGGACACCTTTCCGAAGCGGACATGGCCTACGAAAATCCCGACATCTTGGAAATTATGACCCTCGGCCGCCAGTTCGGCCCCAAAAACTTGCAAATTTTCGACGGTGCAGCGCCAGAGGGACACCGTGGCAGCTATTTCTACGACGATGAAGGCACTCCCGCGACTACTACTCAGTTAATTAAAGACGGCGCTTTAGTCGGGCGGCTGCACTCGCGGGAAACTGCTGGCAAGTTGGGAGAAACGCCTACTGGCAATGCTCGCTGTTTGAATTATCATTATCCGCCGATCGTCCGCATGACGAATACTTGGATCGAACGCGGTGACACGCCAGTTGCTGACTTATTTTCTGGTATCAAAGAAGGAGTTTACGCGCGCAATTGGCAAGGCGGCATGACTAACGGCGAAATGTTTACTTTCAGTGCCGGCGAAGCTTGGATGATCCGCGACGGAAAACTAGACAATCCGGTGCGGGATGTTACTCTTTCGGGTAATGTTTTCAGCACTTTAGCCGATATTGAGGCGATCGGCGACGATTTCTACTGGGATGAATCCGGCGGCTGTGGCAAGGCAGGACAAAGCGGTTTGCCCGTCGGCTGTGGCGGCCCGAGTTTGCGGATTCGCGATGTCGTTGTTGGTGGTGAAGCTGCGGCAGAGGATTAAAGCTGCAAAAGTTTAAAAAATAAAGGTAAAGCGCCAGATTCCTACTCGCGCTTTACCTTTATTTTTTAAGTTCAACATTTCGCGCCCGTTTGTGGTGTCTGATATTTTGAGGATGCTTGGCCAAACAACCGGAATAGCGAACAATTATGCTTTGAGTCGTCAAATACCGCTGAAAAATCGGTTTTTTGGTACGCAGTACCTAAGTCCCGAATTAATAAATCGAAATCTTCAATTTTTCTCTTATTCTCCCAATTTTATATTCTCCCATTCTCCCCCTAATTCTCTGCAATTATCGCTTTTTTCGGCTTTATCTCCCGGTTCCTCGTTGTGGTGGCTCATCTTTACCGTTATCTGCGTCAAAGGTCGGAGTGCCAGCTAGAGTGGTTAAAATTTCGGGAGCAGAGTTGTCTTGAGCAAAAAAGGTCGATCGAGTTTCTAAGCTTTGAGTATTAACTGCGCCAGCACTCAGTAACAGGCTTGACATCAGGATGGAAGAGTAAACGCGCATCATAAATTTTGGTGTTTGTATTTTCCCCTTCTTGATACGCAGTCTGTACTCTGCTATCAGGATAAAAAAATAATTGCGGTGAAATCATCAATTAGTAAGTAAGGGCACTTGCAATTTTTTTGACTTTTGGTTAAAAGCCGGTTAAATCCATTATCTAGCTCGCTTTTTCACTGATAATTTCTAGTTCTCTGCTATTTGCGGGCAACCAGCATAATTCAAGATTATGTTCAAAAAAATCATGCTACTCTTCTATGCCCGTCTTCCCAACCCTGGTAGTTATAAATTATTCCCCAATCTAAAATCTAAAATCTAAAATCTAAAATTCTATCACCCCTGGAATCCTCTGGAAACGCTCTTCCAACAAGGAAACAAAAACCGCCAATTGTAAAGTTTTACTACTTTTATGATTAACTGCATAATTTATTGAGGTGAAGCGGCAACCCGGGGATTAAAGAAACCACAGGAGAGTACCAAGGCGCGCCATCCGCACGTTACATATACATATCTTGGTGAATGAGATTCCTTAAAGCGGGCAATGCCTAATGTTCACATTTACTTCATAAATGGTTGATATTGTATTTTTAAATAAATTGTGAACCTTTTATTTTTTCCGATCTTTTCCCATCTTTTCCGATCTTGCTTTGTGACAAAAGCGCTTACGCGCCACTCCGAAGGAGGAGTCGAAAGGGGTTGGGGAAAAAAGCCCGTTCACAAAATCGTGGAGTCAATCTCAAATCTCAACTCTCAAATCGAACTGGCGCGCAGGGAGTAAAAAAAACCTAGTTTTAAAACTGATATCGCGGAGTCAATCTCAAATATCAAATCTCACAGCGACTGACTTGCACATCTACCTGCGGGAATAGCGAGTCGAGGGTTGACGAGTTGTCCAAAATAACATCAGCTTGTTGACACTTTTGAGCCAGCGGTAACTGGGCATTAATGCGGGCATTAGCTCGATCGTAACTCAAGCCGTCTCGCTGCATTAGTCGTTCTAACTGCACTTCGGGTGAACAGTACACTACCCAAATTTCAGTACACAAGTCAGTCATGTTAGCTTCAAACAGCAGCGGCACTACCAAAACCAAAGTCAACGTGTCAGCCTTGGCACAGAAACCTGTTTTTTTTTCAACAATACTCGGTTCTAGCTTGTGGTGAAAAAACCCGGTTTCTTGAGTCTTTGTACCTAAATCCTGTGTGTCTTGGGATACCAAACTCGATGCAGCAATGCAGCTTTGAGTTTCCTCAACTAATCGGCGGCGCACGTAAGGGTGAATCTGTTGTTCCAACCACTGCCGCTCGTCTGCGTTAGAAAAAATAATACTTCCCAACTCTGGCCGATTTAAATTGCCGTCCGGGAGCAAAATACTCGCGCCGTATCGTTTTACAATAGAGTCAAGTATTGGCGAACCGGGGTTCACAGCTTCGCGGGCGTAAATATCGGCATCTAAAATCGGAAATCCACAGGCATCTCTCAGATAATTAGATATAGCGGTTTTACCGGTGGCGATGCCCCCAGTTAAACCAATCAGACGGACAATTCGATCGCTCATAATTTTCTCTGTTTAAACTTCCTGTGTTTCGACACTTACTGTCAGTCTTTGCTATGTTGGTGACACAATCAAATTTAGACTTAAAATTTAAGATTTGCGATCGAGAGTTCGCGTTAGGAAGTGTCAGCATTGGGGTGCGATCGGCTCTTTTTTACCTAAAATCTCAATTTTAAACTCGAATTAAGGTCTAGACCGAGGCAAACTTATGAATGCTCAACGTGCTGTGCGGTCGATTCTGGCAGCAATTCCCCTTGCTGGATTTTTGATAGTAGATTTTTTACCCAACCTGGTTTTCCTCAAAGAAAACAGCAGCGGATGGGTAGTCGTGGCAATTTATCCCCAATCTCAAATTGCTGCGGCACAATCTATTACTCCAGCCCCAGACGGCACCGGAACCGCTGTCACCGTCCCAGGTACAGGGTCGTCTCCTCGCTACGATATTAAAGGTGGCACTCCCTCCAGAGACGGAGCAAATTTGTTCCACAGTTTTACTCGGTTCGGTCTGAATTCTGGTGAAACTGCCAATTTCATCTCCAACCCAAGCGTTAAAAATATCCTCGGCCGCGTTGTCGGTGGGGACGCTTCCTTAATTAACGGTCTAATTCAAGTTACTGGCGGCAATTCTAACTTGTTGCTGATGAATCCCGCAGGCATTATCTTCGGAGCAAATGCCCGACTCGATGTGTCCGGGTCTTTTTTGGCTACCACCGCTAGCGGTATCGGTTTTGACGACCGTTGGTTCAACGGTACAGGGGCGAACGACTACGCTGCCCTAGTCGGAACACCGAATGCTTTTGTTTTTGGGCCACAGCCCGGAAGTATTGTCAATGCAGGTAACTTGGCTGTCGGAACCGGGCAAAATTTGACTTTGCTGGGCGGTACGGTAATCAGTACAGGGCAACTTTCAGCCCCAGGCGGTCAAATTACTGTGGCGGCTGTTCCGGGCGAAAATCTGGTGCGGTTGAGTCAAAACGGACTTTTGCTGAGTTTAGAAGTTTCTCCAGCAGCCGGAGTGTCGGGTTCGGAAGCAGTTCCCTTCTCTCCCCAGAGTTTACCAGGGCTGCTGTCGGGTCCCGGCGTGGCTCACGCTACGGGTATAACTACGAACGCTCGAGGTGAAGTTGTGCTCACAGGCGGCCCAACAGTGCCAGGAGGTCCTGGAACTGCGCTGGTAGCGGGATCTGCGGACGTGTCTGCTACGGGGGGCGCGGGAGGAAGCGTCAACGTGTTGGGCGACAAGGTAGGGCTGTTGGGAGCGAAGATTGAGGCTTCCGGGCCAGACGGCGGCGGAACGGTGCGGATCGGGGGAGATTACCGAGGCGAGGGAACTGTGCCGAATGCCAGGATGACTTACGTGGATGCCAAAAGTTCGATCGCCGCCAACGCAACTGAATCAGGCAACGGCGGGAGTGTTTTTGTCTGGGCTGACAACACAACAGCATTTTTGGGCAGCATTAGGGCAAATGGCTTTTCTGCAACGGGAACCGCAGGTGTTGGGGGGTTTGTGGAAGTGTCGGGCAAGCAAAGATTAATTTTTAACGGTAAAGTCGATACTTCTGGGACAAACGGTTTGGGGACTTTGCTGTTAGATCCGGAAAATATTTTAATTACAGATTCCCCAGAAGGTGCGGGCGATGCGGAAATCATTGCCAAAAATAATATTTTGGCAACAGGAACGCTAGCAGGACAGGAAAACAATTCTGAGCCTTCGCTGACAATTTCGGCTACAGCTTTAGAAAGTATGTCGGCGACTTCAAATGTGGTTCTCGAAGCGCTCAACGATATTACAATTGCTGATTTGGCAGACAATCAGTTAAGCTTTCAAGCAACTACTGGTTCGGTAACATTAAGAGCAGATGCCGATCGCAGTGGCGCAGGTGCTTTTTCGATGAATTCTGGAGATACAATTAGCACGGCTGGCGGTGCGATCGCCATTTCGGGAAATCAAATTACTGCGGGCGATTTGTCGAGTAACGGGGGAAATATTAGTTTGATTAGTCCGGGTTCGACTGTTGCAAACAACATTTCTTCATCCAATCCCAGCAGCGGCAGCAGCGGGAATATTGTACTCGAAGGCCTGAATGTAACGGCCCAAAAACTTGATGCCAGCGGCCCGGAAGCGACGGGAAATGTAAATGTGACGGCTCGGAATGTTCTGGGAGTGAGCTTCGTCGCAGGGGGGTCGGGAAACATTACTTTGACGGGCGATGAAATTAATTTTAAAGGCGACAAAAATTCAGTCAGCGGTACTGGCTTTTTGGTACTGCAACCTTGGAGTCCCGGTCAAAATATTGCGATCGGCGGTTCTGGAGATGTCGGTACTAATATTTATTTGAATCTGACGGCAAGCGACCTCGGAAGTTTGGAAAATGGGTTTGCTGGAATTACGATCGGCCGCAGCAACGGTATCGGTTCCATTCTGATTGCCAACGATTTCACATTTTACGATCCGCTAATTATTCAGTCGCCAGCGGGTTTGGGAACAATCACTACCACAAATTCCTTGACCGCGGCCGACAATGCCTCAATTACTCTCAAAGCTGATGGCAATATCAGAACCGGAAATATCACTACCAAAAATCAGGAAATTCGCATCGTCAGCACCGCAGGCAATGTCACAACCGGTCGGCTACTTACTGGAACTTCCCGCACCATCAACACTTCTGTCAATTCTTCCGAAGATACAGGCAATTCGGCGGGAGATGTTAGTGTTACCGCACAGGGAACGGTGACTGCCGGGGCGATCGACACGAGGGGCGATCGCGCGGGGAAGGTAACGCTGACGGGGCGCAATGGAGTCACTGCGGGGGCGATCGAAGCTGGTGGCGCCCAAACAGGGGGAGATATTACCCTGACGGGCAACGAAATTGACTTGACAGGTGACAAAAATTCGATCGCCAGCAACGGCAATCTGGTGTTGCAACCGGCCGATCCCAGTCAAAATATTATAATTCAAGGTTCTGGCGATACAGAAGCTCTGAACTTGACTGCTGCTGAATTGAACACTTTTCGGAATGGGTTTGCTTCGATCGCGATCGGGCGCGCTGACGGTAGCGGTGTGATATCGATTGCTTCTGGAACGCCAAATTCAACGGCAAATTCAACGCCAGCGGCCGTGACATTTCAAGATCCGACGACTATTCGATCGCCCAATGGCGCAGGCGCGATCGTGGGGACGGGTGCGATCGTCGGCGCTGATAACGCCACGATCTCTCTGATGGGCGGTACTGTAGCCGTCGGAGACGTTACCTCGACGGCGGGGATTAACATCACTAGCAGTCAAGGCAAGTTGACTGCGGGTACGGTTTCATCTCGCTCAACTTCCGGGGTGGCGGGCCCTATCAACATTCGCAGCGCCGGTGCGGTAGAAACCGGCAACATCGATGCTTTTGGTGTCAGAAGCGGGGGAGATATTTCGATTGCGGCGCCGGGCCGGATCGTTACAGGGGTGATCAACTCGAGTTCGCAATCGGGAAGTGCCGGTTCGAGCCAAATTATCGGGCAGAAAGATGTTGAAGTTGTTTCGATCAAAGCTCGTGGCAATACGGGCGGCGATGTGGCAATCGAGGCTGGGGGAGCGTTTCGGACTCCGGGAACAGGAACTGCTACTGAGCGCGCCGAGGTCAGCATTTCTACAGACGGCCTGGCTCAATCGGGTTCACAGACGCTGCTGCAAAGCACTTGCCCGTCGGGAACCTGCACGGCGGCGACTTTTGGGACGGGAAACTCGAAGTCGAACACTGCCACCTCCTCAACTACTATTGGGCCGCTGGCGATCGTGCCGAGTCCGGCACCCACTACCAGCGTGGAACTGCAAACTACAGACAATTCTCAACAAATTGTGACTCAAGTGACTTTAGGCACGGCAGCGTCGGTGCCAAAGAGCAGTAACGCAAATGTCTCGTCAGAGCCTGCTGCTACCTCTTTTGAGGCGCGGCAGAACGAGCCTGCTAGCGGCCCGGTACTGCTGTCGCCGTCGGTGTTAAAAGACAATTTGGGTACGCCTGCGACGACAGAAAACGCCAGCGTGGCAACAACTCCACAGAAGCCTGCGAGTGCGGTGAGTACACAAAGTATCGGGAATGTAAGAGTTCCTGAGATTTCTAGAGCGAGTTCGATCGCGCAAATAAGTCCGATCGACGCAGTGCAGCAAAGGGATAGAACTCAGGGCCGGGAATTTGAACGTTACTTTGGGGGCAATCTCACTGAAAAGTCAGTCACGCAGCAAAGTATTCGAGATACTCTCAGTAGCGTCAATCGGTTGACTGGGGTTAAACCCGCCATTCTTTACGTGTGGGCAAAAGACAAACATTTAGAACTTGTGTTGTTATTGCCAGACGGCAAAAGTGTTTTTAAAAGCGTGCCTGCAAGCCGCCAGACAGTGCTGCAAGTTGCTAAAGAATTCACTAATGCTATCAGAACTCCCAGGAGATTGAATGCTGCTGACTACAAGCAACCTGCCGAGGAACTTTACCAGTGGTTAATTGCACCGCTGCAAGCGGACTTGGAGGCTAACAAGATTGACACCTTGGTGTTTTCGATGGATTCAGGTTTGCGAACTTTGCCTTTGGCTGCTCTTTACGACGGCAAGCAGTTTTTAGTAGAAAAGTACAGTCTGGGGCTGATTCCGAGTTTGAGTTTAACTGATACTCGCTATGCCGGTGTTAAGGGTTCTGAAGTTTTAGCGATGGGTGCGTCGAATTTTCCGGCCAAATACGATCAAAATCCTTTGCCTGCGGTGCCGTTGGAACTATCGACAATTGTGGGCAAGATTTGGCCGGGTTCGTCTTTTCTCAATGAAGCTTTTACTTTGGCAAATTTGAAGCAGAAGCGCAATCAACCGCAATACAAAATTATTCATTTAGCTACTCACGGTGATTTTCAGCCTGGGGGGGCGGAAAATTCTTACATTCAGTTTTGGGATACTAAGTTGCGGTTGAATCAGTTGGATCAGTTGAAGTTATCTAACCCGCAGGTGGAGTTGTTGGTTTTGAGTGCGTGTACTACGGCGGTGGGAGACGAACAAGCTGAGTTGGGGTTTGCGGGGTTGGCGATACACGCGGGGGTAAAATCGGCTTTGGCGAGTTTGTGGTATGTCAGCGATGTCGGTACTTTGGGGCTGATGACTGAGTTTTACCAGCAGTTGCGTACAACGCCGATTAAGGCTGAGGCTTTGCGGCAAGCGCAGTTGGCTATGCTGCGGGGAGAAGTGCGTTTGCAAGATGGTTATTTGGTGCGATCGGGCAAAAATCAAGCTCTGCCTTTACCGTCGGAGTTGACCGCTAGGGGCGATCGAAATTTGTCGCATCCTTATTATTGGGCTGCTTTTACAATGATCGGTTCGCCGTGGTAATTCTTACGGGTTACTTGTTCTTGGTTATTTGTTATTTGTTGGTTCCAATAACCAATAACTAATGACTCATAACTAATTGCTAGCTGCTATTTGACTCAAGCGTTTGAGGATGCGGAGTGCATCATGTAAATTATTGGTGCGATTGCTAATTCCAAATAAATCAGATGTGCTATATCCAGGTGATTCTCCTTTCACTAATTTTACAAAGATGAAACTGCCGCCTGTAGCAATCATGCCGTAACCAGGTTTGTCCGGGTTGGGATTTGCCAGCATATAAGCTAAGATTTTCGCCAAGCCGGCTTCAATCGAAAATGAAACTCGCTTGGATTCTATTACCACCAGCCACAACTGCTCTTTTAAAAGTAAAGTATCTAGGCTACCTTGGATGATAACGCCTTCATCTTCTTCGGAAATTTAAACTGATTTTTTGGGTTTAATGTAGAAAGGATGCAGATAAAACTCGCCGACAAATAACAGCGGATAGGCGCTCGACAAACTAATGTTGTTTTCCAGCATTGGCGGATACTCTAGCAAGTTGCAGTAACCAGCTTTAATCAGATTTAGCTGTCGTTTTTGAAAGTCGGTGATTTCGGGCATCTCGTCTTGCCATTCTCTAAAAAACTGGTCGTCTGTGACAAGTTGCAGGTCAAAAAGCGTTTTTAATTCTTCTAATGTGACATTGTTAGCGTGAATTGTTTGAACTCTAATTAAAGCACATTAATTTTATGGATACTTATAATTTTATCAAATTCCCAGCTAATATTATCTCGCTCAAACGATAGCGAAATTGGTTCGTAGTTAAGACGAAGAGTCGCGCTCCTACTCCCTCTGACTTCCATTCTTCACTACGAAATGGTAACGGTTATTTTACCGAAGATGATATAATTCAAAAGTGAATTCTGCTAATTCCAAATTTTTTGCAAATTGAGAACAAATCCCGGTAAAACATTTTCCCCAGAAAGGGTGAGAGGAGATTGTAAAACGTCCACTTATTGACCGGGACGATAAAATTCTACTTCTCGTTTTTTGCGGTTAATCAACCAACCCAAACGACAGCCATTTTGCATATATTCTTGCATTTTTCCCTGAGTCTTTGTCAATCTGTCACTCAGAGAAAGAAACTCGATTACAAAATCCGGACACAAGGGGATAAATTTGTCTTTTTGTTCGGGTGTCAAAGCTGCCCAGCGGGCTTTTTCTACCCAGGAGACATCAGGAGAGCGATCGGCTTTATTGGGCAGAGTAAACCCTGTGGAGGAATCAAACACTTCTCCGAGTTCAGTTCGATCGTTCCACGTCCAGATTTGAGCATTCGCTGTTGAGTTGCTTTTTCTCGTTTCTCCTCCGGTTGGTGGCATGACAATTAATTCTCCGTTGGCGTTCCGTTCAAGTTTCAACTCCGGGTTTTCTTAGCACAGTTGATAAAACTGTTCAGAAGTTAGTTTGATAATGGAATTGAGGTTTAAGGTGATAGCAGTCATTGTTATTTACCTGCTGTTTGTACGAACTTGATTAAGAATTAAAAATGAATAATCCCATTTTTAATTCTTAATTGTTAACTTTTAATTCTACTGCAATTGTTTGATTCTGTTGAGCGCGTCTTGATAGGCGCTGGTTCTTCCGCCTTGCTTGTAAAGTTCCGCTGCTTTTTGAAAATCGGCAATTGCTTTTGGTTGGTCTTTGTTGTCCAGGTAAGCTAAAGCTCGGTTGTAGTAAGCGTCGGCAAAACCGGGATTGGCTGCGATCGCCAGCGTGTATGCTTGAATAGCAGTGGAACCGCGGGTGGGTTCGAGTGGGGGCAAGGCGGCGGTGATGAAAGTGCGCGCATTACCGATATTAAAATACAATTCAGGGGTATATTTGGGCTTGAAAGCGAGTGCTCTGTTGAAATCCGCGATCGCCTCCCAAGCATCTCCTTGATCTAACAGCGAAAGTCCTCGAAAATAATAAGCTTGGGCGTCTTGAGGATTGGCGGTGGATACCGGGCCGATAGTGGCGGGAGTATTGTCTACTTTCAACTCGGATTTGTTTATTCCCGCCGCCACTAGCTTCGCGATAAATGTATTGATTGGAACTGCTGCGTTAAATCCGGTTTTAATCGGGGCGACTTCGCCGGAACTCGTTTGCGCGAAACCAAATTCCCCTTGTCCGTGTAAACCGATGACTCGGCCTTCGGAGTCAAAAACTGGGCCGCCACTCATGCCACTCCAAGTTACGGCCTGATAACGCAAAGTGTAACCTTCCGGGCGGCTGCCAGGGCGGCTGGTAACGAGTCCGGGAGAGAGTTCGGGTTCTCGTTGGGCGCCGAAAAGTCCGCCCGTAGCTGGATAGCCGTAAACGAAGATTTGAGTGCCTATGACGGCTTGATCGGAATCTGCGATCGTCGCGACTGGATATTCTTCGGGGCTTTCAAATTTGACTACGGCTAAATCCGGGTCAGTTTCGGCGGTTTGCAAACGGGTGACGGAGGTTGCTTGATAGTTTTTGCCTTTAGACGTGCGAACGGTGTATTTCACGTCTGCTTTTTCTACGACGTGATTGACTGTTAAAACTGTGTAAGTTTTGCCTTTTTTGGCAATAATTACGCCAGAACCGTCTCCTAGGGAACTGTTAATTTGTACTGTCAGCGGCCCGGCAATGCTGGCGACTTCTTGGGGGGTTTTGGCGATCGCGGGTTGGCTGATGACTATGGTTAAGGCTGCGGTAGTTCCTGCTAGCAGGGTGGTTAAGGTGTCGTAACGAGAAAAATTTATATTCATGGCTATTGCTAATTAGTAGTTGGGTAGCGGGATTTGGCGGAGAAAGGGCGATCGGCGATTTGTGCTTTTTTGTGTTTAGTTTTATTACTGATTTGACGCAAAGGATCTCGGCTTTGTTGTTTAGTGATAATTTTACTCGCTTTTTTGTTCCGCGATTCGCTATTTCCATGTAGGATGAGTACGCCACACCTTACTTAATCTCCATGAATGCTGCCCAACTTACTTATTAAAGCTCAAAAATACATGACTCGAACTCGGTGGTTAGTTCTTCCTTAGTCATGGTTCCCCGTGCGACTCACATGACTAAATCATATGCTCGAGCGTCCGTCAAATTCAGAGTGGAACCATTTAAACGCAAAAAGGTATCCATCACCGCAAAAGCCGATCGCTTCTTACCGTCAATAAACGGATGATTCATCGCTATGTGATAGAGATAAGCAGCAGCTTGTTCGGCAATTATCGGATGCAATAATTGACCGCCAAAAGTGGCTTGCGGTGGAGCAAAAGCCGACTCTAACAAACCTTCATCTCTGACGACGGGAGTGCCACCAAATCTTTCTATCTGTCTGGCGTGGATATTGACAACCATACTTTGGCTGACAAAATTAGGAGTTGGCAAGGCGACGATAAACGTCCTTTCTTTCGCGTTCTGAATCTAGATATGCCTGCAATGCTTTGGCTTTGGCTTCTAGTTTTTGTTGTTCTTCTTCACTCTTTAAGGAACGGACAAATTCAAGCACTTTCAGCAGCAAGGATTCTGGCACTTGGTCGAGTTCTTGAAGAAGTTGGTCTTTTGCGGTCATGTTTCTTTCATCCTAATGCTCGTACAACTATTTTACAACCTCGCTTGTACCCATTCAACGATCGCCTCAGTCAATCCATCTAAGGTATATTCTTTGGCTTCCACATCTAACTTACCCAATAAATTTTGGCAGCTTTTGGAAGTTTCCGGTCCGATAGAAGCGATACAAACATTTTTTAACCTATCCTGATATCGGGACAATTCCGGGCTTTTTTCTATGAGCTTGCAAAAGTTATGCACGGTTTTGGAACTGGCAAATGTTATAATATTTACGGCTTGATTTTGGAGTGCGGAGAGGGCGATCGGGTCGATAGTTTCGGGACAGCAAGATTGGTAAGCTGGCACTTCTATTACTTGCGCTCCTTTGGCGGTGAATTCTTTTACTAAAACTTCTCTGCCACCACTTTCTACTCTCGGAAATAGGATTTTGCAACTTTGCAAGTTATCGGGGAAGTTCTCGACTAGGGAATCGGCGATAAAGTTGGGGGGAATAAAGTCTGGTTGTAGAGAGTGCGATCGCAAACTTTCTGCTGTTTTTTTCCCGACAACGGCGATTTTAATCCCAAACAAACTCCGGGCGTCTTTGCCTTTTGCTTGTAAGCGTTGAAAAAAGCAGTCTACAGCGTTGTGGGAAGTGAGAATTAACCAGTGAAAGCTTGACAATTGTGCTATCGCACTGTCTAATGGTTCCCAAGTGGATGGCGGCCCAATTACCAAGGCGGGCATTTCGATAACGCGAGCTCCTTGTTGCTGGAGTCGATCGCTAAATTCAGCAGACTGAGAAACCGATCGCGTGACTAAAATGGTTTTTCCTGCTAGCGGCAATTTGCTGTTATTAGTGGTGACAGGTGTATCGATCATATTTGTGCTTTCTGGCTGGATTAAATATTCGCGCAATCTAACTACTTCCCCAATTACCATCACGCAAGGCGATAGAGATTGACCTGCTGTTTGCTGTACAATGTTCGAGAGAGTGCCCAGCCAAATTTGCTGTTCGGGGCGGCCACAATCTCGGATAATGGCGATCGGAGTTTCGGTCGATCGTCCGTGCTTTTGCAATTGCCAGACGAGTTCGCTTAAATTGCGTCCTCCCATCAATATTACCAAAGTTTCTATCTGCACTAATGCTTCCCATTCCAAAGCATCCGGTTCATGGGCGCTCATTACTGCAAAACAGCGACTCATTACCGGATCTGTGAGGGGAATTCCTGCTAGTAAAGGTGCAGCTAATGCGGAGGATATTCCGGGTATTACTTCAAACTCGCAGCCCGCTGTTTTTAATGCTTGAATTTCGGAACTGGAGCGACCAAAAATAAACGGATCGCCGCTTTTTAGCCGCACGACTTGTTTGCCTAACTTGCAATTTTCTACCAGCAAACGGTTAATTTCTTGCTGCTGGGTGGAAGGTTTGCCGCCGCGTTTCCCGACTTCTATTTTCCGACAAGTTGCTGGGATTAATTCCAGTTGCGGGATGTCGATGAGAGCATCATAGATTAAAACTTCGGCTTGGGATAGCAGTTTGTGCGATCGCACTGTCATCAAGTTACAATCTCCCGGCCCCGCACCGACTAGATAAACTTTCCCTTTGTGGTTTTTCACAATTCCTCCTCGATAGTATAGTTTTATGAATATGGCTAGCCTATAGTAAGACGCGCCGAGGCGCACCCTACGCTATACTCAGCAGTTTATTGTATAAGAAAAGCTCTTTATGCAGATTATCATCATCACAGCCGCCGATGCAAATTACTTTGAATTGGTGCAAGGTACTATTTTATCGGTGCGGGAAAAACCCGAGGGTGAAAATGTAGCGATCGGCTTTTTCGATCTCGGCTGCACTCCCGAACAGTTGCAGTGGTTAAAAACACAAGTTAATATCATTCAAAAGCCGGAGTGGGACTTTGACTTTCCTGGCAGAAATGAATCTCCCGAACATTTAAAAGGACTATTAGTTAGACCTTATTTGCGAAAATACTTTCCCAATTTTGATATATACCTTTGGATAGATGCAGATGCTTGGGTTCAAGACTGGAGAGCAATTAATTTGTTGGTTGCAGGAGCATCGCGCCGGGGGCTGGCAATTATTCCCGAAGTTCACAGGGCAAGCTTGCAGCAGTACGGACAACTTCCTCAGTTTTGGCAGTGGGTTTATCAACTATATGAAGCTAACTTTGGTGAAGAAATTGCTAAGAAATTCTACAGTTATCCGATATTAAATGCCGGAGTTTTCGCCCTCAGAAAAGATGCTTTGCACTGGGAAATCTGGGCTAAGAAACTCAATCAAGGATTGCAAAGATCCGGCTGTGTCATGACAGATCAATTTGCCCTCAACCTCGCTGTTTACAGTGGCGAATTGTTCAATCTCACTGAAATGCTCCCACCTTGGTGCAATTGGATATTCAACGGTTTTCCGGTTTGGGACAAGCAGCGAGGCTGTTTTGTGGAGCCGTACTTGCCGCAGGAGGCGATCGGCATTTTGCATTTAGCTGGTCGCCAGCAGTTTGACCGAGTACAATTGATGGCAACTGACGGCGATCTACTGGAAATTAGTGTCCGTTATCAACCTAAAAAACAGGAAGCAATACCAATCTTTCAAGAACCAAAAATGACTTACCAACAACCTGAACTTAGCAAAAATAATTTATTACAACCAGGGGATTACGTTTCGCCAGGGTTCCAAATAATTATACCTGACTCCTATTTCCCCAATATGATTATTGCCGATCCAAATACGAGTAACTGGCCTTATTTACGCCGGGAAGTTCCGCATAATTGGTATGCAGACAAGCGCTATCCATTCATCGGGTTTTTGAATCGCGACGAAGCACACATCCTTTACAATACAGCTCTGCAATTCAAAGGTAAAAAAGCCTTAGAAATAGGCTGCTGGCTAGGGTGGTCGGCTTGTCACTTAGCGCTCTCAGGAGTTGAGTTAGATGTCGTAGATCCGCTGTTAGAAAGAGAGGACATTAGACAAAGCGTAATCGACTCAATTCAAGGCGCTCTAAATGCGTGGGGCGTTCAAACATCAGTCGAGCTAATACCAGGCTATAGCCCCCAAAGAGTAGAAGAATTTTCCGCTCAATTCAACCGCAAATGGTCGTTAATTTTTATTGACGGAGAACACGGAGGTGATGGGCCGTTAAATGATGCCATTGCGTGCGAAAAATTGGCTGAGGAAGATGCAATAATTTTATTTCACGATTTAACCGCTCCAGATGTTGGTAAAGGGTTAGATTACTTGAAGCAAAGGGGATGGCAAACAGTAGTATATCAAACAATGCAAATTATGGGCGCGGCTTGGCGGGGTAATGTCGAGCCAGTAAAACATCAACCCGACCCCAAGATTTCCTGGCAGTTGCCAGTACATTTGCACGGTTACAATATTAGCAGTTTAGAGACAATTAATTCTCAAACAGCCAGCCAAACCAATCAAAACCTACAGTCATCTTATACAAGAGATTTTTACCAATTAATCGGAGAAGGAACTCGCAGTTCTGCTAGAGAAATTATTCCCCTGCTGTTAGACTTGCTGCAACCCATTTTACCTAAAAGTGTGGTAGATGTGGGCTGCGGTACGGGAAGTTGGTTAGCTGCGTTCCACAAGTTGGGAATTGCTGATTGTTTGGGAATAGATGGTGATTATGTCGATCGCACTATTTTACAAATTCCTTTAAATCAGTTCCAATCCGCCGATTTAAAGCAACCGCTGCAAATAAACAGAAAATTTGACTTAGCAATTTCTCTGGAAGTTGCCGAACATTTGCCTGCTACCTGTGCCGAAAACTTTGTTAATTCTCTCACTCAACTAGCACCAGTGATTCTGTTTTCTGCTGCGATACCATTTCAAGGAGGCGTCGAACACGTTAACGAACAGTGGCCACAATATTGGGTTTATTACTTTCAGAAAAACGGCTATGCAGTTATTGACTGCTTGAGAAAAAAAATATGGAACAATGACAAAGTAGAGCCTTGGTACGCTCAGAATATCTTGATTTTTGTTAAACAAGAATACTTGTCGGGATATCCGAGGTTAGTAAATGAATATCAAAATACCGATCTGAATCAATTAGCCATCGTCCATCCCAAGATTTATTTTTATAGCTTGCAAACTGCGAGAAATTCGGCACATAATTTACAATCAGAAAGTGTCAAACAAGTTACAGCATCGCCACAATTGGCAGATCGACCTTTGGTATCTGTGATTATTCCCTGCTACAATCAATCTCATTTTTTGGTGGAAGCAGTAACTAGCGTAATTAACCAAACTTACAAAAATTGGGAAATTATCATTGTCAATGACGGCAGCTTAGATACTACCAGCACAGTTGCCAAAAATTTAATAGTAACAAATCCCCAATATCAAATTAGGCTTGTAGAACAAACAAATCAAGGGCTTTCAAGTGCTAGAAATGCTGGCATAGCAGCCGCAAACGGTGAATACATTATGCCTTTAGATGCTGATGATATCCTAGCTAAAAACGCCTTGACTGACCTTTTAGAAATATGTTTAAAATCAAATGTACCTTGCGTAGCATTTGGTTCTTATCAAATGTTTGGTACAGAAAATCGCATAGTACCCAGTTACGACTTGTATTCTCCCGAAAATATCAAGCAATCTAACATGATTCACCCGTCTTCACTCTATCACAAATCTATTTTGGATTTGGTCAGCGGGTACAAAGTGGGGATGAAGGAAGGTTACGAAGATTGGGAGTTTTGGGTTAACTGCCACAAGCACAATATTCCCTTTTTGGGAACGAGAGAAGTAGTTGTCAATTATAGGCGTTACCAGGGTTCTATGTTGGCAAAATCTCAGCAATATCATCAAAAGTTGGTAGCACAAATTGTTTGTTACAACCGGGAAATTTACGATATAGAAAGCGTGAATAGTGCTAAAAAGCTATTGGAACAAATCGCAAGTTAATCTGGATTCTTTATTCTTTAGTTCGCCTGGGCGAAGCCAGCGCGCCAACGCTTAGGCTAACTAAACTTTGTGTAGTAGCGGATTCTATGCACCGGAAAAAGATTATTGTTAAAGCGAATTTGATATAACATCAAGAAAGCGCTTAACTTGTTTTTCCCAAGTCCAATCTAGCATAAAGTTAGCCGCAGCTAAACCGCGATTTTTTGATTCTTCGCGATTAGTATAAATTTGTTCCAAAGCCTCGACAACTTCTGCAACCTCAGACTCCCCCCAACCTTCAACACCGGAAAAAGGAGCAGTCTGTTTAACTCGTCCTTGGGTCCATAAAGGATAGCAAATGTGGCTGTAAATTAAGTCTAAATGACCCGTATTTGCTGATAAAATAGTCGGAATTCCGCAGGCCATACTTTCCATCGCGACTAAATTAGTGCCACCTTCGCAGCGGTTGGTGAAAACAGCGCAGTCGGCTTCTCGCAAAATTTGTCCCGCGAGGTGATTGGGAATTAAGCCGATGTCGATAAAAGAGTCAACTGGCAAACCATTAGCCACTAACCATTGGGAAATTCCTAAACTTCCGTCGCGGTTGATATTGGGAAGTCCGGCAACGTTTCCGGTTTGTTCGATTCCTAGCATATACTGAGGCCAGAAGTTGTGCCATGTTGTTAGTAACAAAGCCTCTGGATGTTTGGCGCGAAATCGTTTGAAAGCGGCAATTACAATATCTTGACCTTTGCGATATTCCAGTTTGCCGCCGGAGAAAATGACGAAGCGATCGCCAAATAGATTAGATTTAGGTGCAGGATGGAAAATTGTTGGGTCAATTCCTTGATGTACCATCGCCACATTAGTCAAGCCGTGGCTTCTCAAAACATCCGCATTCCAGTTGGAACCTGCGACAATCGCGCTATATTTTTTGGCTGTTTCTAGTGCTTCTGCTGTAATTCGCGTGTCTTCAAAAAATATGACTCCTATTTGACAAGCGCTGGTAATTTTATCGTCAACTCCAGAGGATTCTAAATTATTACCCAAAGCGTAAAGTACGGGAAAATTACAACTGATTTGTTTGTCGGAATTGGCTGCTACTAATTCCTGAAAACTTTTTTGCTTTTCAATTACAGGTAATAACAAGGATTTATGCAGCGGATTCATAGATTCTGAGGTGATTGATGGCGGTGCTAAAAGTGCAACTTGCCAAGCGGGATTTTGCAGCAGTTGTAGTGTTAAATTCACGCCGTAAATTCCCCAGCCGCTGGTGATGCTGAGGGGCCAAGTAATGCCGATTCCGGTAATTTGTGGGGGAGTTTCTGGGGGTTGAATTTGAGGCGGAGCATAAGAATCTGCGTTAGCAGGCTGAGCCTGGGTACGAGTAGAGATTAAGTGTTCTAAGGCTGCTTTGATGCGATCGCAAACTCCATCCCAATCACCGGCTTTTTGCTGCCTAAACAACCGCGCAGTGGGATACCAAGGACTATCTTCGCGTTCCAGCATCCAGCGCCAATCGGGAACAAAAGACAGCAAAATCCACACGGGTTTGCCCAAAGCACCGGCTAAATGTGCCACAGAAGTATCTACGCAAATTACTAAATCGAGTTGCGAAATAATTGCTGCGGTGTCGGCAAAATCAACGCAATATTCGCTTAAATCTTCAATTTGGTGTTGCTTTAATAAAGTGCGTGAAGCGCAGCTATCCTGTAGGGAATCGCCCCCTGACAAATCTTTCTGAAGACTGTAAAAACTAATTCCTGCAACATCTACAAATTTCAAAAAATCGCTCAATTTACACGATCGCCGATGATTGTTGCGGTGCAGCGGGCCGCCCGCCCACACAATACCTACTTTTAGTTTATTGTTCGGTTCTAGGGAAAATTTAAAATCCTGTGGCGCAGCTAAATAAGGAATATTCGCAGGTATATTTTCCAAAGTCGTTCCCAGAATTCGCGGCAAACTTAGCAAGGGGGCTTGCACTTGAAAATCTATCAAATCGCTCGGCCTGACTCCTACTCGATCGACTCCTGCAATTCCTTCAAATAAATGCTTCAGCAAGACATGACAAGCAACAATAACTTTGCCGCCTTTTTGCTTAACTAAAGGAGCGTAGCGGATAAACTGTATGGTATCGCCAAAACCTTGTTCGGGGTGCAATAAAATTGTTTTTCCCTGCAAATCCGAGCCGTCCCAAAGCGGTTTCTCAAAAGAGCGCGGATCTAATTGTTGAGTTTGCCAGCGCGATTCGTACTCCGCAAAACCCGGCTCATAATTTCCAGTTAAGAGCAAAGCTAATGCTAGTCTCAAGCGCCAATTTGGCGAGTTGGGACGTAGTTGAATTGCTTTATTGTAGAAGTCGATCGCCTCTGCGACTTTTCCCTGTTCTTCGAGGGCAGAACCCAAGTATAAGTTTGTTTCGCTCAGGTTGGGATTGGTTTCTAGCGCTTGTTTGTAGTGCGAAATAGCCTCGGTTATTTGCCCGTTTTCCTGTTTGAGATAACCTAAATAACTGTGGGCTTCGGCGTGGCTGGGTGAAGCGGCAATTACTTGTTCGTAACGAGCGACTGCCTCTGCTTTTTTACCTTGTTTTTCTAAGGCATTTGCTATGTGAAATTGTACCTGTGCGGGCGATAAAGAAAATCGAGGCGAGGCTTCGGTATCTTCCTTACCAGCTACAGCTTGGGAACGAGTAGAAATTAGGTGTTTTAACGCTGTTTTTATGCGATCGCAAACTCCCACCCAATCGCCCGGTGTTTGCTGCCGAAACAGTTGCGCCGTCGGATACCAAGGGCTATCTTCGCGTTGCAACATCCACCGCCAATCCGGCATAAAACACAGCAAAATCCATACCGGTTTACCCAAAGCACCGGCTAAGTGCGCGACAGCGGTATCCACGGAAATTACTAAATCTAGTTGCGATATCACCGCCGCAGTATCGGCAAAATCGTTCAAATTGTCGCTCAAATCTATCACGGGAATTTGAGTTAACAAAGTACGATTGTCAGGCGATAAGTCTTTCTGAAGGCTGTAAAAACTTACACCTGGAATATCTAACAATGTCAGGAAATAGCTTAAATCGCTCGATCGCTGAAAATCCTTCAAATGTTCCGAACTTCCCGCCCACGCAATCCCAACTTTGAAATTGCGATCAAAATTTAGGGAAAATTGCCAATTGGACGGCGCAGCTAAATAAGGAACATTTGCGGGTATATTTTCTAAATTTGTTCCCAGAATATGAGGCAAACTCATCAGCGGTGCTTGCACTTGGAAAGCCGGCAATTCATCCATGCGAACCGCCACTTGTTCGATGCCAGAAATCTGCTTAAATAAACGCTTCAGTTCTTGATAGCACGAAATGATTACTTTACCACCTTTTTGCTGCACAATTGCCGCGTATCGAACAAATTGAATGGCATCGCCCAAACCTTGTTCGGATCGGAGCAAAATAGTTTGTCCGTTCAAATCTGAACCGTCCCAAACTGGTTGGTCAAAATTTAACCGTAGTAATTTTTTCGCCTGTTCTGTTTGCCAGCGCCACTCGTATTCTGCTAAACCGCACGGCAAGTCCCCAGTCAACAGCAATACTAAGCTTAAATTGAAGTGAGCTTTTACACAATTAACATCGATTTTTATTGCTTTTTTGTAACAAGAAATTGCTCGATTTACGTCTCCTACTTGTTCAAATGCACTCCCTAAATTAGTAAGAGCTTCTAGATAATTAGGGTTCAAAGATATGGCTCGTTCCAAGCTAGAAATAGCCTGTTCTATTTTTCCCGCCCCCAAGCGTAACGTTCCCAGGTGATAGTGTCCTGTAGGATTGTTTGGTTCTACTCCAATTGCACGCTCGTAAAGCCGTTCAGCCTCGTCTAGCTGAGATTGTGTTTGCATCGACCTACCCAAATTTACCAGCGCGGGCACGTAATTGGAATTGACAGAAAGTGCTTGATGAAAACACGCGAGCGCACTCTGCAACTCGCCCTGCTGCTGGAGTACCGCGCCGAGATTGTTGAGAGCTTTGACGTAAACCGGGTTCAGGGCGATCGCCTTTTGAAAGCAAGATATAGCAGCCATTATATTGCCTTGATCTTGCAGCAAAATACCCAAGTTATTGTGGGATTGAGCGCAGTTTGGATCTATTTCGATCGCGCGCTGATAATAGGCAGCAGCTTCGGCTAAATCACCTATTTGGTGCAGCGTCACTGCCAAATTAGTCGTAGCCTCTATTGAACTCGGCTGCAAAACCAAAGCATTTTTAAAATAAGCGATGGCCTCGGCAAATCTTCCTTGCGACTTTAGAATATTTCCCTGATTAAACTGTTTTTGATATAAGTCAATATTGGTTTGAGCTTCTATTGGCGGTACAGCTTTTTGATGCTGACAAATTCTTTCTTTTAGAGCCAAAGCAGCTTCTTCTAAAACTCCTTCCCAATCTCCCGCTGTTGACTGGCGAAACAGCCGTGCCGTGGGATACCAAGGACTATCTTCGCGTTGCAACATCCACCGCCAATCCGGCACAAAACAGAGCAAAATCCACACGGGTTTGCCCAAAGCACCAGCCAAGTGTGCCACACAAGTATCTACAGAAATTACTAAATCCAGAGCACAGATAGCCGCCGCAGTATCCGCCAAGTCGTGCAAATAACAGCTTAAATCTGTTACGGCCATTTGCTCTAACAAAGCGCGCTCGTTTGCTGTCATTTCCTGTTGCAAACTGTAAAAATCGGCTCCAGGAATATCTAACAGTTTTGTCAACAAATTTAGGGGTAAGGATCGCACCTTATTTTGGGAATTTTTAGGATTTCCCGACCACACAACCCCTACTTTCAAATTAGTAGTTGGATTGAGAGTAAATTCCCAACCGGCCGGCGGAGCTAAATAAGGAACCTTCGTCGGTATAGTTTCTAAAGTTGTTCCCAGAAGGTGAGGCAAACTCATTAGCTGCGCCCGCACTTGAAAATCCGGCGCATCCTCTGGATTCACTATTAACGCATCGATTCCAGAAACTTGTGCAAACAAGCGCTGCAATTCCGGCAAACACCAAACAATTACCCTACCGTCTTTTTGTTTGACTAAATCTGCGTAGCGGATAAACTGAATTGCATCGCCTAACCCCTGTTCCGGGCAAAGCAAAATAGTTTTTCCCTCCAAATTTTTACCATCCCAAAGTGGCTGAATAAAGTTGTGCCGCCGGAACTGTTTTTCTTTAACTAGGAGTCGCCATTCGTACTCGGAAAAACCGCGCTGAAAGTCTCCCGACAACAGCAAAGCTAAACCTAAATTTAGGTGAGCTTCGGGGTTAGCGACATTGAATTTTACTGCTTGGCTGTAGCAGGTGACAGCATCTGCAAGTTGACCGCGATCGTGCAAAGCACTTGCCAAACTGGTGAGGGGATTGATATAACCGGGTTTGAGTTCGATCGCCCGACGGTAACAATCGATCGCCCCTGCCATATTTCCCGCTTCCTCAAAAGCTTTGCCGAGATTGTTCCAAGCTTGTGGAAAGTCGGGTTTCAAGCTCAAAGCTTGCTGATAGCAGGCGATCGCATCTTCAATTTTGCCTTGTTTGTGCAGGACAATTCCCAGATTGCAGTGAGCCTGTGCACTGGTTGGCAATGCCTGAATCGCTTGCTGGCAAACAGCTAAATCCTCATCCAACTTATCTGGGCTCGACAGCGAACTCGCGAAAGCGAGATCGGTTTCTGCCAAATTTGGCTGCAGCGCCAAAGCTCGATCGTGGTAGGCGATCGCATCTGGAATTTTGCCTTGTCGGATCGAGGCGTATGCTAAACGGTTCAAGGCGTCCACATAATTTGGCTCGATCGCGATCGCCCGTTCGTAATTCGCGATCGCCTGTTCGTAATTCGCGCCCGCTTCCTCCCCTTGCGCCTCCAAAGCAATCCCCAAATTCAAATAAGCCACCGCGCAATTAGGATTGACTTGAATCGCTTGCTCGTAGCAGCTTATAGCCTCCGCCACATCTCCTTGCTCTTCCCGCAACAGGCCCAAATTAATCAGCGCTTCCGCGCAATTCGGGTTCAAAGAAAGCGCCCGCTCATATTGTGCGATCGCCTCTTTAGTCTCTCCTGCTTCCGCAAGCGCGCTGCCCAAATTGCTCGCAGTTTCCGCCAAATTCCGGTCAATTGCTAGGGCTTGTCGGTAGTGCGCGATCGCCTCTGTTAGCCTGCCCGTTTGCTGTTTGACAACGCCTAAATTGCTGTGCGCCGCTGCGTAATTAGGATCGATCGCGATCGCTCGCTCATAACAAGCGATCGCACCGCTAAAATCGGCTTGCTGCTGCAAATCCAGGCCCAACCGAAACTCTGCATCCGCTGAATCCGACGGCACAAATGCAGCAGCAACCGCGCCTAGAGCTTGCGCCACCCGATCGAAAACGTCCTCCCAGTCGCCCCGCTGATGCTGGCGAAACAGCCTTGCGCTTGGATACCAAGGACTATCTTCACGCTCCAAAAGCCACCGCCAATCCGGCGAAAACGCCAGCAAAATCCACACTGGCTTGCCCAAAGCGCCCGCCAAATGGGCGACAGCGGTATCGACACTAATAACTAAATCCAGTTTGGCGATCGCAGCCGCAGTATCGGCCAAATCGCCAAAATGCGGGCTCAAATCTACGATCGGCGTTTGATTCAACAGCGCGCGATCTGCCTCGGAAACATCTTTCTGCAAGCTGTAAAAACTTACCCCCGAAACCTCAAAAAGCGGCAGAAACTGGCTTAAACTGCACGAACGCTGCTTGTTTTTGCGGTGTTTTGGATTCCCCGCCCAGACAATGCCAACTTTCAAAGTGCGATCGGGCAGAAGCGTAAATTCAGCACCCGCAGGCGGAGATAAATAAGCAGTATTTGCTGGTATTGTTTCCAGCTTTGTACCGATAATATAGGGCAAACTCAACATCGGCGCTTGCACGTCAAATTCCGGCAGTGGCTCGCCTTTAACTATTAGCAAATCAATGCCGTCAACCGTTGCAAACAAACGGTGCAATTGCGGGTAACAGCCAACAATTACCCTACCGCCTTTATTTTTGACGATCGCAGCGTAGCGGATAAACTGAAGCGAATCGCCTAAACCTTGTTCGGCGTGCAGCAAAATAGTCTTTCCCACCAAATCAGAACCGTCCCACAGCCGCCGGTATTCTCTCGCCGAAACAGTATTTTCTGGTCCCGCCAAAAAACAGGAATGACCAGTGTGAAATTCTTTAATTTGCCAGCGCCACTCGTATTCGGCTAGACCATTTTCCAAATCTCCCACCAACAGCAAAGCCAAGGACAAATTTAGGTGAGCGCTAGCGTGATTTGGACTTAAATGAATTGCTCGTCTGTAGCAGGATATCGCATCTTCTACCGCGCCTTTTTCCAGAAACGTCCGGCCTAAATTGTTAATAGCTTCCACAAAATCCGGCAGCAATTCTAGAGCTTTGTGATAATACTCCAGCGCCTCTTCTAAATTGCCCTGTTCTTGCAACACTGTTGCGAGATTGTTGTAAGCTTCCCAGCTATGCGGATTAATTTCCAGCGCTCGCCGGTACAGATCGATCGCCCTTACAAGTTCGCCTTTTTCTTGCAGGGCCACCGCTAAATTAATCAGGGCGGGTACGAAATCCGGTTGAGCTACAAGAGCTTGCTCGTAATGTGCGATCGCCTCTTCCGCTTGACCTTGTTCCTCAAAAATCTTTGCCAAGTTGTACGCTGTTTGAGGAATATTTGGATCGATGGCTAAAGCTTCTCGGTAATGCGGGATAGCGGCCTCCAATTCGCCCTTTTCTTGTTTGAGAAAACCAAAATTAATCCGCGCTTGAACGCAATTTGGATCGAGAGATATAATCTGTTCGTAAAGGGCGATCGCCTCTTCCCGATCACCTGTTTCCATTAACTGTTCTGCTTGTCGCAATAAATCCTCTAAAACAACAGGGTTATCCCCACCCGTCGCGCTCGCCCCCGATGTCTCACTCCCCAACAAGGGCTGGACTGCGGAGTCCTTACCTAACGCTTCGCTCGCAGCAACAATTTTTTGTTTGCTCTCATCTAGCAAGCTTGCACCTGTCTTTTTGAGAGCCACAGAATCGAGGTCGGGCGCATTATTAGCAGTCATGG
This sequence comes from Microcoleus sp. Pol12B3, assembly GCF_036701355.1. Lineage (NCBI taxonomy): Bacteria > Bacillati > Cyanobacteriota > Cyanophyceae > Oscillatoriales > Microcoleaceae > Microcoleus > Microcoleus sp. Pol12B3. Next base: position 9,976 of record NZ_JAUBQS010000040.1, on the reverse strand, counting down.
CGAGTGAAACGAAGTCAAGCGAATTTTTGGCAGAATCTTCTGAATAACTAGCAGTATTGGCGATCGCAAAAGAGTTCAAAGCCGCCTGTACTTCGTCAAACAATTCTTGCCAACTTTCCGGCTGACTTTGGCGGAAAAGCCTCGCAGTTGGATACCAAGGATTGTCTTCACGATCCAGCAGCCAACGCCAGTCAGGAGCAAAAGAAAGCAGCACCCAAACCGGTTTTCCTAAAGCGCCGGCTAAGTGCGCCACAGCCGTATCGACACTAATGACTAAATCCAGTTGAGATATAGCCGAAGCGGTATCAGCAAAGTCGTTCAAATGCGGAGTTAAATCCGGCACTAAGTGTTGGTTCAACAAAGTGCGATCGCTCTCGGACAAGTTTTTTTGTAAACTATAAAAAGCGATTCCCGAAACATCCAAAAATCGAATAAACTCGCTCAACTTGCAAGAACGCTGATTGTCTTTCCGGCGCTGCGGACTCCCCGCCCAAACAATCCCTACCTTCAATTGGGCATCAGAATAAAGCGCAAATTTGCACTCAGTAGGCGGATATAAATAAGGAACATTTGCCGGTACTGTTTCCAGACTTGTCCCCACAATTCGCGGCAAACTCATCAGAGGTGCGTGAACGTCAAATTCTGGCAAACCCTCTAAACTAACTGATAAATATTCAATACCTGGAACTGTCGCAAACAACCGCATCAGTTCTGGATAGCAAGCCACCATAACTTTAGCGCCTCGGCTCCGAAGAATTGGGGCGTAGCGAATAAACTGAATAGAATCACCAAAGCCTTGCTCGACGTGGAGTAAAATAGTTTTCCCCTGCAAATCCGAACCATCCCAAACCGGCTGTTTAAATTGCCTCGGTTGTAGTTGCGGAGTGCGCCACCGCCACTCGTATTCAGCAAAACCGCGCTGAAAATCTCCGAATAATAGCAAAGTTAAACCTAATTCGAGGTGTGCGATGGCATTGTCGGGCTGCAATTCCAAGGCTCGACTGTGACAAGAAAAAGCTTCTTGAAAGTCTCCTAAATCGACCAAAGCGTGTCCGAGATTGTTAATAGCCTCCACGAAGTCTGGCTTTAAGTTTAATGCTTGTCGGTAGTGGGATATTGCTGCTTTTGCATTGCCTTGTTCGTGGAAAAATGCTCCTACATTGTTGTGAGCTTCTGGATTGTTTGGATCTAGTTTTACAGCTTGCTGGTAGCAGTTTAAAGCTTCTACTAATTTACCTTGCTGCTGCAAAATAGTTCCCAATTCCATCAGGGAATATATCAAATTGGGATTTATTTTTAAAGCGTGGAGGTAATAAGCTATCGCCTCGTTAAAGTGATTTTTCTCTTTAAATAAATGTCCTAAATTGTGCGCTGTTTCGTGCAGGTTTGGATCTAGTCGCAGTGCTGTTTGGTAAGCTAAAATAGCCGCGTCTATTTCACCTAATTGCTGTTTAATCCAGCCCAAATTATTGTAGGCGAGTGCGGAATTTGGCTGGATTTTGATTACTTGTTCGTAACTGGCGATCGCTCTTTGATACTCGCGCACATCCAGTAAAAGATTAGCCTTATTTAAATGTGCTTCTACAAAATCGGGGTTTTGGGCGATCGCCTGTTCGTAAAAGTCGATCGCCTCTGCAATCTTTCCCTGCTGTCTCGCCACTATTCCCAACAAACACAGCACATTTGCTGATTGCGGCTGCGCTTCTAATATCTGCCGATACAACTTCTCAGCTTCTAACAAACGTCCCGCTTGGTGGTGTTCCCAAGCTATTTTTAAAGATTCTTCTGCACCCAATTTGCAGGCAGATTTTGGCGATTTTTTTTTAGAAGCCATAGTTATCTTTGTTGTTTGGGAGTTCGCTAACTTGTAATTGCCAACTTGTTCTAACTTGTTAACTCTTCCTTCCTTCTTCCCCCTTTCTCCTTCCTTCTTCCTTCTTCCTTCTTCCTTCTTCCCCTTCTACCCCAACAAACAAGCGGCGGGAAAAATCAGATATTCTAAGAAAAACAACTTCCAGATAAACTGATAAAATGCCGCAATTTCTATTTTATCGTCCAAATCAACTTTCGCACTCCAAAACCACATCAAACCCAAAGCCACCAAATGAGAAACTGCCAGAAACACTAAATTAACATTAGACAATACCATCGCTCCCGCCAAAGTCGCGCCCAAATAACAAACCGTCAACACCCAGCGAGATAAATTAAAGACGGCCGGCTTGCCCAGCTCAATCGTAAACGTAGTAATATTATATTCCTTGTCCCCTTCCATGTCGGGGATATCTTTAAAAATGGCGATCGCAAACGTAAACACCACAACAAAAACCGTGAGCACCCAAACTTCCGCAGGAATCCGAAAAGACACACTCTCCAAACTCCAGCCCGAAAAAGCGCTTTTCGCCCTTCCCAAACCCAACACCCAATTAAAGTGTAAAAATAACCCTAAATTTACGATAGCGCCCCGCACCGTAAAAATGCACAGCGCCGCCCAAAAAGGAAACCGCTTCAGCCGAATTGGGGGCAGAGAATAAGCAGTCCCGATCGCTAAACTAACGCCAACGGTAGCCAGCAAAAACGGGCCTTGCAAAACAGCAGTCAAAATTGCTATAATTCCAGTTGCAATTACAATTAATTCCCCGATTTTCCGAGAAAATGCTCCAGAGGCGATCGGCAAATACGGCTTATTTATTTTATCAATTTCAACATCTTCTAACTGGTTCAATCCCACAATATAAATATTGCCGCAAACGCAAGCCAACCAGGCAAAAGCTAGGGGCCCAAATACAGGATTCACAAACAGCCTCGTGCTTTGGGCGATCGCGTACAACGCCAACACGCTCAAGCTAGTACCCACAATTGTGTGCGGCCGAGAAAACTCCCAAAATGCCCTCATCCAGCTTTGCGGAGCCGAGCCATTTTTATCAATCCAAGACTTGCCAATCGAATCATTGCCCATAAATCTCACACCCACGCCAAACAAATAATATTCTGTAGGGTGCGTAATACGCACCTTACTCATCAACTCAAGACTCAAAACTTCTCTGATATATGCCTGTTATTTTACAGCACAAATCAGCCCAAAACGAATCAACCCGCTCTGATATCCACGGCTCATCAATCCGAGAGCAAGTGCTGCTTGAATAGTCGTCCAACCGCTCGTTAGCAAACCCCAAATCGCGCTCGGAGTCAAAGCAGAATCGATCACCACATCCCAAAAAGGAGCAACAGCTTTTGACCAATCAGCGGTGCGAATATTTGTCAAAGGCAAACTGCGGACAATTTCCTCATATTCCGGCAAAGAAATTACATAAGGCAAAGCATAAACCCGGTAAATTTCTGCCAATTGCTTTCTCTCTTCATCAGTTAATTCACCCGCCGTTTCTCCCAGCGGGCGGTGACACCAAGTTGCCAAAATCAAAGTTCCTCCCGGTTTGAGTACGCGACAGCATTCCTGCAAAAACTTAATTTTGTCTGGCATATGTTCGCCGCTTTCGAGCGACCAAACCAAGTCGAATGACTCGTCAGGAAAAGGCATATTCAAAGCATCGGCCACCAAAAAATTCACATTGCTTTGAGCATCGGCAATTTTAGCGCGTTCGGTCGCTCTGTTGGCCTGTACCGGACTCAGAGTAATCCCGGTAGCTGTAACGCTAGCGCCCGTTTTGTTGAGTTCGGGCGATCGGCTAAAATCTCGATCGACCTTGCCATCCAACTTTAAATTATTTTGAGCGATCGAACTAAACTTTTCGGTCAAATACAGCGTGCTGCCCCCGATCCCGCAACCGACATCGAGAATGCGGTAAGATTCACCCAGTGCCTTCTCTGACGGTACTCCAGCCCAAGCCAGCAGTTCTTCTATCAAATCTATCTGAGCCTGTCGGCGCTCTTTTTTCAAATTGCCATCCGGGCCGTAGTAACCGTGGTGCATATGTTCGCCCCACACCTGCTCCCACAAACCGCTAGAAGCGTCGTAAAGTTGCTGAATTTGCTGGTAAAGTGTTGATGTCATCGCCGGATCGCAAGTTATTAAAGGAATTCTACCGTTATTTTCCCGCTGTTGTCATAGAATTTGGCGATTGAGTTCGATCGGTCTCCGGCATTCGCCAAACAGAGATGTCCTGATTTCAAGCCCGAGGATCGATCTTGTGGGTTCCTTCTCAAACCTCAAATCCAAAATCGATTTGTGGGTTCCCTCTCAAACCTAAAATCTAAAATCGATTTGTGGGTTCCCTGTCAAATCTAAAATCTAAAATCTAAAATCTAAAATCGAATGACTGTCTCGCGAACCATTGCTTTGGGCTTTCTCGCTGTCATCCTCACAGGTGCTTTATTACTGATGATGCCCTTTTCCACAATTGATGGAACTTGGAGCGATCCAATAACAGCACTGTTTACATCTACTTCCGCTGTCTGCGTCACGGGCTTGTCGGTTGTGGATGTCGGAAAATATTACTCTTTTTGGGGGCAACTGTGCCTAGTTTTACTGGTGCAAATAGGAGGCTTGGGCTACATGACAGCCACGACTTTCTTGCTGCTATTATTGGGTCGCCGCTTTGGATTGAAAGACAAAGTTGCCCTGCAACAATCTCTCGACAAATCCGGGCTAGCCGGCGTAGTACAACTCGTGCAGTCAATTCTAGCAACAACGCTTTTGTTTGAATTAACAGGAGTGTTTTTGCTGATGACGGTTTTCGTCCCCCAATACGGATTTAAAGAGGGCGTGTGGTCTGCTATATTTCACAGCGTTAATTCGTTTAACAATGCCGGTTTTAGCATCTATTCAGATAATTTGATCGGCTACATCACTTCGCCTATGGTTAACTTCACAGTCGGGGGTTTAATCATATTTGGGGGAATCGGCTATCAAGTAATTATGGAAATGTACCTGTGGCTGCGCGATCGCTTCAACAAAAGCCCAATCTGCACAGTTTTTTCCCTAAACTTCAAAGTTGTTACTACTACAACGGCTGTCCTTTTAATTTTAGGAACGCTAGCCTTTTTGGTGTTGGAATACGACAACCCAGACACTTTCGGTGCTCTAAATTTCCCTCAAAAGGTGATGGCAGCTTGGTTTCAAGCTGTTACTCCCCGCACGGCGGGCTTCAATACAATTAGCATTGGCCAAATGAGCGAAGCCTCGCTATTTCTGACTATAGCGCTGATGTTTATCGGCGCCAGTCCTGGCAGCACCGGCGGCGGAATCAAAACCACAACTTTTAGGCTATTGTTTTGCTGTACCACAGCAGTTATCGAAGGCCAGGAAGATGTGGAGTGCTATCAGCGTCAAATCCCGCCACCAATGATTCTGAAAACGATTAGCGTAGTCTTCGGTTCCCTGTTGGTCGCGTTCACATCTGCTATTTTAATCGAGCTGACCAATCCCCAAGTAGAATTTATCGCAGCGCTGTATGAAGCAGTTTCAGCTTTTGCCACGGTCGGTCTTTCCACTGGGATTACACCCACGCTTTCAGCGATCGGTAAGTTGATTTTGATTGCTACAATGTATATAGGTCGGGTTGGCGTGTTGCTGCTGATAAGTGCTGCATTTGGCGACCCCAAACCCAGGTCTTTTAAGTATGCTGAGGAAAGTTTGTTAGTGGGATAAAAAAATCCTGCCTACTTGCTGATAATCTAAACAATGGGTGACAACCCAAATCAACTTTTACTACTTACCCAAAAATCAAAAGGAGGCGGCGCTGTCTCTGCTAAAATTTAAACAGCAAGAGGCTCAGCGCTGGATATTGAGTGAACCTGTCATCTTTGAATTTTTTTCGCACTTTGCGCGCCGACAACAAGCAGTTTGCAGTTATTGGTTTGGGACGCTTCGGCAAAGCTGTGTGTTCGACTCTGCACGGCTTGGGTTACGAAGTCTTGGGAGTTGACACCGATGAAAAAAAAGTAACTCAAGCTTTGACCGATCGTATTGCTGCTCACGTTGTGCAGTTAGATTCTACTGAGCCTAGCGCTCTTGGGGAAGCCGGTATATTTGAATTTGAAACAGTGATTGTTGCGATCGGCAATTACCTAGCAGAAAGCATTACCACCACCCTAAATCTTAAGGAAGGCGGGGTAAGTCACGTAATAGCCAAAGCTTCTTCGGAAACTCACTTAAAACTGTTGAAAAAAGTGGGTGCAGATCATGTAGTTTTTCCAGAACGAGAAATGGGCTGCTCTTTGGCCCGGATTCTTACACAGCCCAGCATTTTAGAACGGTTTGACCTCGACCCAGATCACAGCATCGTTGAGGTGCTCGTTCCTGAAAAGTTTGACGGTAAAACCATCTCGGAATTGGAGCTCCGGCGCAAGTATGGTTTGAACTTGCTAGCAGTCGGTCGCGCCGACAAGTTCGAGATCAATCCGCAACCAAGTGAACGCTTGAAAAAAGGCGACGCGATGGTAGTAGTTGGTTCTAATAAAGATATCAGTCGCTTGCCAATTTAACAGTTCGCTATTTTACGCACGTACAGCAAAACTCGTAGACTCAGAAACCCGGTTTCTTGGGTTCCGAGTGTCTAAGTCCTAAGCAATTATTGCGGGATGTGTGAAAATTTCATAACCTTACCAACCCGGTTTATCTTAGATAAACCGGGTTTCTCTGTCAATCTTTATGCTCTAATTTTTAACTGAAATATATAAATTGAATTTCACCAGTTCTGGGGTTGATTCCGTCTTTGCGACCTCCTCCGAGAACCTAGCCAGACAAATCGCGAAAAATTTTATTTAACTATTTAACAAAGTAGCAGCACTCGATCGCGCCCCCGCAAATCATAGGAGCGCTAGCCCTGAAAATTCAGCCGACTTTCAAAATTTTTTGCAAATAAGCTTTGCCGAAAACCACCACGGCCAAAACTAGAGCGAGTTCAACAGGCCAAGGACACACCGCCAGCAACCAAATTAGCGAACACACTCCAATAATTGCAGCTATGGGAGCCGGAATTCCGTCTAGCGTTCTGTTGTCAGTCCCGGCAGTCACCCACCAAGCAATCAAGCATACCGTCAACGGAATCAAGCAACTTGCGATCATGATTTTTACCCCATCAATTTTTTTTACATATGGCATCTGAGCATATTGTAACAATACATCAAAGATTCGGAAATGCACCATTAATTACGATAAAATTTAGGATTAGGTAATTCATACGCTGGGGTGATAAATTTTTAAAATTTTTAGCTTCTCCTCTCTCCGAAGGCAGAATTAGGCGGGCATCTAGCATGATAGGGGGATTTTATTTCGGCAGAAGTGATGAAAGCTTTCTACCTGGAGACGAATAGCGATGCGCCCATCTCTGCAAGTTATACTCAGGATTGCAGGCAGTTACTGTAGAGCGTGAATCAATGCTGGGCAAATTTTTTCGCAAGCCAGAATCAGAAAACCTCGATCGCGTCCCCCCAGGTCAATACCTCGCCAACGGCTTTCCTGTGCTGACCTACGGCGATACACCCTCCGTCAGTATTGAGAGTTGGGAATTTAAAGTCTGGGGATTAGCAAAACCAAAAACCTTCACTTGGTCGGACTTCCAGGCCATGCCCCAAAGTAACTTTACGGCGGATTTTCACTGCGTCACCCGGTGGTCAAAACTCGATGTGCAGTGGACGGGAGTCAAAGTCACAGATTTTATGAACTATATAGAAGTCGATCCAAAAGCTCTGCACGTCATGGAACACTGCTACGGCGGCTATACTACCAACATTGCGATCGCCGACTTCCTCCGAGAAGAAAACTTTTTCGCCCACACCGTCTTCGGCGAACCTCTGTCAGCAGACCACGGCGGCCCAATGCGGCTCGTAGTTCCCCACTTGTACGCTTGGAAAAGCGCTAAATGGATTAACGGCTTGGAATTTACAGAAACCGAAGAACTCGGTTTTTGGGAACGCAACGGCTACCACCAGCGGGGGGAACCTTGGGCAGAGGAACGCTACAGCGGTCTTTTTTGATTTGGGCGATCGGGAGCAAAGACGGGGCGAGAGCTTCTCTATACAATCTTTGTTGAGGGGCAATCCGATCTTTTACTGCTTCAGTCTGCGGAAATTCCATCCCCTCCGCATCTTTGGGATATCTCACGCCACCGCATCTACTTAATTCAACCAAAACACGTAAATCCAAAGATCGCAGTTTGTACGTACTTTACCCGATAGATAAACTACTTTAACTCCCCTACAAAAGTCCCAAAAAACAAATATTCCCAGTTTCTGGTTAATATAAAACTTCTCTAACTGTCAGTACGCACAAATATTACCGTATTTATACTTAAGTGTTTGCTGTTCAGGATTTAGACTTGAGAATTAAATAAAAAATTAGCATAGGTCAGCTCCAAATCAGTTGCGCTACTCCGCGCTCCCAGACCAGTGACTGCAAGGTTTCCATCCACACTCTTTATAATTATTTAGTGGCTATTTGTAGGGAGCGATCGCCTGCTGATAGATGCGAGCGACAGCATTTGTGAAGGTTATGTAAAGGCTTGATAAAGAATATGTCAAACTTTACTTAAAGTGAACCAAATACAAAGAAAGTATCGCATAATGAAAATATTAAGACCCTCGCACAAAAGGAACAGGTTATGAATACCAAACTCTTATCCGCCCTAACAGCTACCGCAGCCGCCACAGCTCTGTTTGGCGCCGGAGCTCCAGCTCAAGCCTTCTCCTTTGGCACCAACGGCATCACATTCACCCAAGATACAAGCGTCAAGTTTAACTTCAAAGAATCTCACGGAATGTACCAATCCTCTTTGGGAGTCTACAGTGTGAAGGACTCGGCGGTCTCTCTAGTTAGCACGCTGTTTTCGGAAACTAAATCCTCAGACAACTACTGGGACAACGAATGGAAAGGAACTCTGGGCAATACAGTCTTGGGTTCTGGCTCGGTAGTATTCACATTCCTGGCAAATCAAGTTTACACTTTGGGGCTCGACAGTGACTGGGGTGGCAGTGTCTACTCAACCTCAGCCTTGAACAGTGGCAGCCAGCAAGCGGTGTTTGGGGCGCAATCGCAACTGTGGGACGCACTTGGCAAAGAAACCACGAACGTCTTCCAAGCTGCTGGACAATTTACCAACGGCACAGGTTCTCTGTTTAATGGAGGCACGCTAATCTCCTTCGACGATCGTGGTAACAACAACGACGCAGACTTCCAAGACTTCGCAGTGAGCGCAGAAGCAGTTCCAGAACCGATGACAATGACTGGTTTGGCTCTCGGTTTGGGTGGCTTGGTTGCAGCACGCCGTCGCCGCGCTAGCAAGACGACTTCATGATTTGTTTCAACCGGAACAATCTCATCAATTACGTTTGACAACAAAATAAAGTTCTATTTGGAGGCGTGCTAATGAGAAATAGGCTCGCCTTTTGCTTGATTTGAAAAGTCAGAAGGGAGAAGTCAGAGGGACGTTCGGCCACGCAGCAGTGTACGGGATTTAATGGATTTAACGGATGGAGGGGGATGGCACAAGTCAAAAGTGAAGAAGTCCGACAGGAGAAACAGGATTTTTCCCACTCTCTGACTATCCCACTCTCGCTTTCTCCCACAGTCTCCCTCTCCCAACTCAAAATTCCAAACTCACTCACGGTAAAGGGTTCGATCGTACAAAGTCACCGCTACGGGTTGAATAATTTTAAGGTTCCCACAGACGCACGCTACTTTAATCGCCTCCACTACCACAGTTTTTGTCCGTTGCACCTGTGCTTGTTCCTGCAGCTTCCAATAGGGGAAAATAAGATGCAAATAATCTTGGTTAATGCCTAAACTCTCAACTTCTGGAGTTGTTTGGGACAAAACGCCTTCGACTTCGGAAATAGCTTTAACCAAGGTTTCAATTGTTCAGGAAGGCCGAGCTTGTAGGCTAAAATTAAACGCAGGTTGGTGGGCTGGTGTGTAATGGTTGTTAGTACCGGCACTGAATTGGTATAGTCATTTCAAATAAAAAAGAGACACTATTGAGCGCAGTAGGCACAGATGAGTTCATCTAAAGATGTGCCAGGA
>NZ_JAUBQS010000039.1:0-63617 GCF_036701355.1 Microcoleus sp. Pol12B3 | reverse complement strand
GATGGCGTTGGTTCTGGTATTAAAGATGGCGCGGGTGATGGCGTTGGTTCTGGTATTAAAGATGGCGCGGGTGATGGCGTTGGTTCTGGTATTAAAGATGGCGCGGGTGATGGCGTTGGTTCTGGTATTAAAGATGGCGCGGGTGATGGCGTTGGTTCTGGTATTAAAGATGGCGCGGGTGATGGGGATGCTGTTGGTTGTGGGGTTGGAGATGGTGTTGGTTCCGGCGTTGGAGATGGGGTCGGTTCCGGTGTTGGTTCCGGCGTTGAAGATGGGGTCGGTTCCGGTGTTGGTTCCGGCGTTGGAGATGGGGTCGGTTCCGGCGTTGGAGATGGTGTTGGTTCCGGTGTAGGCGATGGTGTCGGTTCCGGCGTTGGAGATGGTGTTGGTTCCGGTGTAGGCGATGGTGTCGGTTCCGGCGTTAACGATGGTGCAGAAGTAACGATCGCAATATTGCCCTGAGTGTAACTGCTGGGCGGCACCGCCACCGCAAACAGTGGCGAAATTGTCTCGGAACCTGATGTAATGGCTCCCGCCGTCCCATTCGTTGTCGCATCGCCGACAATAAAAGGTGTAGTAGTGCCCCCTGCGTGTCGGATCGCGATCGCGCCGCCACTTGTGCCATTAGCGCTGGAAATGCTCGCATTTACATTGTTACTATCTGTAAAAGTGCCGCTGACTGTCAGAAGATTGCCAGCCGTGAGGTCAATACTGCCGCCAGTAGACTGAAGAGTGCCTGTAACGGCGATATCGCTGGCAGCTTTGAGAGTAATATTACCGCCAGAAGTTGCGATCGCATCCAGGCCAATGTCCCCTCCCGACTCCAAAATCACAGGCCCGCCTGCTGTCGAAATCGCTCCCACTCCGATGCTATTGCCCGAAGCAACACCCTGTGAAGCAAAAAATGTCTCCCCTGCGGTGACATTCGGCGGCAGATTCGCAGGATTCGCCAGAGTCGAAACGCCCGATCGCAAAATTAAAGCTGCACTACCTGAAAGCACTGCCCCATCTGGATCGGCGGAACCTGACAAAGTAGTATCTGGCCCAGTGATAGTAATATCTCCCGCCGCGATCGCGCCTTTTGCTTCTACCTTAAGTGAGGTTCCAGTATAATCCCCAAATCTCACATCTCCCTCGGAGCTAATAATCGGGTCGTACAAACTCAAAAAACTGCCACCGTTGCCAGACAATGTGAGAATACTTACATTACCTCCCGCAGCGAAGTGAGCATCACCCGAAACATTGCCATTGCTCAATAATGTGATATCCCCTGCGGATTGGAATGCAGGGTTAGGGTAATTGAGCGCGAAGATATCAATATTTTGATTACCTTGTATAGTAAGATTGCCACCCGCGATCGCCCTGAAAGGATAACTGCCATCCCTCACCCGCACCGTATCTCCTGCCAACAGATACAAGTTGTTCTCAGTAAATAGCTGGCTTTCTACCAAAGTGAGGTTACGTGCTGCCGAGAGTGTAGCATTCTGACTATTAACAGTAGAACTAGCGATCGCCACATCCCCGCTTTCCACCCTCAAACCCGCAGTCAAAACCACTTCTCCTGCACCGTTAACGGAAATACCAGTAGCAGAGTTCCTACCTGCGCCCGCAAGCAATTGCGGAATAGACAAAGGCAGAGATAATTGCCCATTCTCTGCCAACAATCCCCCGTCAACAGCTCCTATTTCTAAACTTAATAAATGCCCTTCTTGACTAATCCGAACAGCATTCTCACCGGGAACAGCAGCGACAATAATATTACCTTGGGGAGCATTGAGGGAACCAGTGTTGACAACTGTGCCGCCAATTAAACTTATACTTTGTTCCGGCAAAACACCTAAATTACCTGCATTGAGGATACTTCCCGGTTGGCTGAGATTAAAGTAAAAAGTGTTCGGAGTCCCTATCAGCGAACTGTAATCGTTCGCTCCAGCCCCATTAAACAAACCAGAATCAAAACCGATGTTAGTAGCAGTAGTAGCCGTAAAAGCCGCCGGAAGATTCAAGCTAGCATTAGAACCAAAGATAATGCCCGAAGGATTTATTAAAAACAGGTTGGAATTGCCGCCACTAACTTGAATTAAACCATTAATAATAGAAGGATTCCCGCCTACTACCCGACCCAGAATGTTCCGAATAGCGGGATTAGAGATAAAATTAGCAATCTGTCCTTCGGTAAGTCCAAACTCTTGAAAACTGTGGAAAAGATTCGCTCCATCTCTCGAAGTTTGACCGCCTGTAATATTCAAGCGCTCGCCGTTGTCAGGCGTGACAGTAGTGCCAGTGCCATCGGGTGCGGGAACAATGGGTTGTCCTTGTCCCACTGCTGTACTCAAAATAGTGGCTGCGATCGCTAGCATTGCAGCACCCTGTATAGAAAAGAAGGCTAGTTTCATTAGCTTTGAGCTGGCAGAGCACGTATCTGACAATTATAACTTTAAGGTATTACCTGCTCAGTGCGGTCAACTGCGGCGCAGACTTAGCGATTAAGAACGTCGTCACCATCAGGGCGGTTGCTATACCTGAAACCCACATTCTGCACGCTCAACTGTCACAATCGGTTTTTACTTATTTTTAGCCAGCAATAAAGCTATAATTTATAGCTTTATACCGTACATTGACTGATAAAAAACATTTTAAAGCCATAATTTATTATTTTAAAAATAGAGTTTTCTGCGTAATTTAGCTATGTGATACCCCAGGCTGCGTAATGTGGGCTGAAAATCACAGAAAAAGTGCGATCGACTGTTGAGGCACTCTACAAATTAGGCGATCGCGATCGGGGCAACTACAAAGTATTTGCAGGCTGTCACCAGAAAAACTAAACATTTGTTAACAAACCTTTTTTTTGCCTTTCTAACGCGCTATTCTCTACACAAAGCTGGTGCATTTTGACTGCGCGTTAATTTTTACCATAAAAATCAATATGCTCTCTATAGCAGGCGTTGCCGCCCAGACACTTCTCTATGAAAGTGCCAACTCTCTGGTTTACCGGGCCATTCGGGAAGCAGATAACCAACCAATCATCCTCAAACTACTCAAAGAAAGCTACCCCACACCTCAAGAATTAGTGCGCTATCGCACCGAATACCGCATCACCCAAGAGCTAAAAGAGCCAGGAGTCGTGCAGGTTTATGACTTGCAAAAATACCAAAACAGCCTCGTGATGTTTGTGGAGGACTTTGGCGGCGAATCCTTGAAAGTTTGGATGCAGCAACGAAAATTTACTCTGGAGGAATTTTTGCTCCTTGCGATCGCCACAACTGAAATTTTAGGGCAAATTCACCGCGCCAACATCATCCACAAAGATATTAACCCCTCGAATATTGTTTACAACCCGGAAACGGAACAATTAAAAATTATTGACTTTGGCATTTCCACTCAGCTAATCAGAGAAACACCGATACTGAAAAACCCCAACGTTATTGAAGGAACTCTCACTTACATTTCGCCGGAACAAACTGGCAGGATGAATCGCACTCTCGATTACCGTACTGACTTTTACTCGCTTGGCGCCACCTTCTACGAATTGCTGACAGGAAAACTGCCTTTTGATACAGAAGACGCTTTAGAGCTAGTTCACTGTCACATTGCTAGACAGCCAGTTCCTCCGCACGAAATCGAGCCAGTAATCCCCCTAATTGTCTCGCAAATTGTCAATAAATTGATGGCAAAGAATGCGGAAAACCGCTATCAAACGGCATTGGGAATCAAGCAGGATTTAGAAACTTGTCTTTTTCAATTACAAGCAACAGGTAATATTGAGACGTTTGCCTTGGGAACGCGGGATATTATAGACCGTTTCCTGATTCCCGAAAAGTTATACGGCCGGGAAACTGAAGTTTCTAATCTATTAGCAGCCTTTGAGCGAGTCAGTACAGGTAGCGCCGAAATGATGCTGGTGGCTGGCTTTTCTGGAATTGGTAAAACCGCCGTCGTGAACGAAGTTCACAAGCCGATCGCCCGACAGCGTGGCTATTTTATTAAAGGCAAATACAACCAATTTCAACGCAATATTCCTTTCAGTGCATTTGTGCAAGCATTTCGGGAATTGATGGGACAGTTATTATCAGAAAGTGACGCTCAGTTACACAGATGGAAAACCCTGATTCTCACCGCAGTAGGCGAGAGCGGGCAAGTCTTAATTGACGTAATTCCTGAATTAGAACACATCATTGGCGCTCAAAGTCCTGCACTAGAGTTGTCGGGGAGTGCCGCCCAAAATCGCTTCAATCTGCTGATGCAGAAATTTGTGCAAGTATTTACCCAAGCAGAACATCCCTTAGTGATGTTTCTGGACGATTTGCAGTGGGCAGATTCAGCATCTTTGAAGTTATTACAGCTATTGATGGAAGATACGGGGCATCTGTTAGTATTGGGTGCTTATCGGGATAATGAGGTATCACAGGCTCATCCGTTTATGTTGACTGTGGATGAGATTGTGAAGTCTGGGGCAGTGGTGAATACTATTACCTTGCAACCGTTGAGTTTAACAGATCTCAATCAGTTGGTAGCAGATACGCTGATTTGCGATTTATCTTTTGCTCAACCTTTGACAGAATTAGTTTATCAAAAAACCCAAGGTAATCCCTTTTTCTCGACTCAATTCCTCAAGGCGTTGCATGAAGATGGTCAAATTATTTTTGACTGGAATGTACGGCATTGGCAGTGCGATATTGCCCAAGCTAGACTTACCCATGCCTCGGATGTGGTGGAGTTTATGGCGGCGCAATTGCAGAAGTTGCCTGCCAAAACTCAGGATGTACTAAAATTGGCGGCTTGTATTGGGGCACAGTTCGATTTAGAAACATTGGCAGTAGTCAGCCAAGAATTACCAGAACAAACGGCATCAGCACTGTGGAAACCATTGCAAGAAGGACTCCTTTTAGTAATTTCAGAACGCTATAACTTTATTCAAGCAGATACTCAATCCCCGAATCTGTCTGTTACTAATCCCACTTATAATTTCCTGCACGATCGCGTCCAGCAAGCAGCTTATTCCCTAATACCCGACAACAAAAAACAAGCCACTCACCTCAAAATTGGACAGTTACTCCTACAAAAATATTCGGACATAGAAAGAGAGGAAAAACTATTTGATATTGTGGGGCATTTAAATCAAGGAATTGAGTTAATCAATGAATTAAGCGAACGAGAAGCCTTAGCAAAACTAAACTTAGAAGCGGGAGGTAAGGCAAGAAGTTCTACCGCCTACGCAGCCGCAATGGCCTATCTGCAAACAGGGATTGAGCTACTGAGGGCCAACTGCTGGCAAACTCAGTATGAGTTGACCCTGAATCTCTATATTGCGGCTGCCGAAGCCGCCTATTTGAATGCTGACCTTGAAGGCATGGAACAGATGGCAGCACAGGTATTGCAGAATGCTCAGACGATTTTAGACAAAGTTAAAATTTACGAAATTTCAATCGTCGCCCAGACAGCGCAGAGCAAGATGTTGGAGACGATCGCAGTAGCAAGAGATGCACTCTTGCAATTGGGGGTTGAACTCCCCACCGAACCTGACGAAGCCTTGATTGGCAAAGCGCTACAGAGCCTTGCCCACCAACTACGTGGCCGACAAATAGAAGAACTGGTTGACCTGCCTGTAATGACAAATCCACAGACTCAGGCAGCTATGCAACTGTTAGGAAGGTTGCTTACACCCATTTTCCAGGCAATGCCCGGTTTGCTGCCCCTACTGAGCTCTACGATGGTGAGTTTATCGCTCCAATTTGGGAATGCACCCGCATCGACGGTGGGGTATGCGATTCACGGCATGGTATTGTGTGGCTTTTTGGGAGATGTAGAAACGGGCTATGGCTTTGGTAAATTGGCACTCTCATTGCTAGATCGCTTCAAGGTGCCCGAATTCAAGTCCATAATTCTACTTATGTTTGGAACCTGTATTCAGCCTCGCCAAGAATCTATATTGGCAACGATACCGACGAGCAAAGATGGCTATACGGCTGGCATGGAAACTGGCGACTTTCTATACGCTGGCTATAACATAACTGGTTACTTTTATGCCCATTTCTTCGCTGGGGTAGAACTAGACACTTGGGAAACAGAAATAGTAAGTTACAGCGCTGCCTTGGCTCAGGTGAAGCAATATTCTGCCCAGGGTTTGTTGGATATGACGCAGCAGATGGTGTGGAACTTGAGGGAAGCCCGTATTCTTTCGGATTGCTTAATCGGCGAAGCCTACGATGAAGCGGTGATGATTCCTAAGCACCATCAGAACAATGACCTGACAGCGATCGCCATGGCTTACATCAAAAAACTGCTGCTTGCTTACTCCTGGGGTAATTACACGGCTGCCTTAAACCATATTTGCCAAGTCAAGCCGTATTTGATGGCATTATCGGGATTGATTCATGTTCCCATTTTTCATCTCTATGCAGCTCTGACGCACTTGGCACTCTTCTCCACACAGCTAGAAACCGAGCAAGCTGAAATTCTAGACTTAGTGGAAATCCATCAAACTACTCTGCAACAGTGGGCGCAAAATGCTCCCATGAATTATCTGCATAAATGGTATTTAGTTGAGGCAGAAAAACATCGCGTTTTGGGCAATAAAGCTGAGGCGATTGAAATGTACGATCGCGCCATTGCTGGAGCCAAAGAAAATCAATTTCTCAACGAAGAAGCCCTTGCTAACGAACTCGCCGCCAAATTCTACGGGGAATGGGGCAAAGAAAAAATTGCTCAAACATACATGATTGAGGCATATTATTGCTATGTTCAATGGGGAGCCACTGCTAAGGTAACTGATTTAGAAACGCGATATCCCCAGTTACTGGCGCCAATCCAACCGGGAAGAAAAACAACTAAAACTACAGCATCTGTGACCACCACTGGTTCGGGTTCTAACTTAGATATCACCACAGTAATGAAAGCTTCTCAGGCGATTTCCGGGGAAATTATGCTAGATAAGCTAATGTCTAGCTTGATGGAAATTTTGATGGAAAGTGCAGGCGCGCAAAGAGGATATCTAATTTTATTAAGCAGGGGAAAACTGTTCATTGAAGCTGTTAGCGAAGCGTCGCACGATAGTGCGATAGGCACAATAAATTCCCAACAAGTCACCGTGTTGCAGTCAATCTCAGTTGATAATAGTCAAAAGCTTTCCTCCGCAATTGTTAATTATGTTGCCCGCACTCAAGAAAGCGTGGTACTAGATGATGCTGTCCAAGAGGGACAATTTACCAACGACCCCTACATCCAAAAGCATCAGCCCAAATCAATTTTATGTGTGCCACTGATTAATCAATCTCAAGTCGTCAGTATTGTTTACCTAGAAAACAATCTGACAGCCGGAGCTTTTACACCAGAAAGAGTGGAACTATTAAAAGTGTTATCGGGACAAGCAGCTATCTCGATTCAAAATTCTAAACTCTATACAGAAGTACGCGAAAGTGAGAACAGACTGACTCAATTTTTAGAAGCAATTCCAGTGGGTGTGACAGTGCTGGATGCTTCTGGCAAACCTTACTATATTAATCGCGCTGCTATTCAATTATTGGGTAAAGGAGTTATTCCTGAAGTCACCAGCGAGCAAATACCAGAGGTTTATCAAGTCTATCAAGCGGGAACAGAGCAGGAATATCCCTCTGCACAATTGCCGACTACGCGGGCGTTGAGTGGCGAAAGTGCCACTGTAGATGATATGGAAATTCACCAAGGTGACAAGATTATTCCGATCGAGGCTTGGGCTACTCCCATCTATGATGAAAATGACAATATTTCTTATGCAATTGTAGCTTTTCAAGATATCACGGAGCGCAAAAAAGCCGAAACTGAGCGAATAAGATTTA
The DNA here is from genome assembly GCF_036701355.1 of Microcoleus sp. Pol12B3. Classification (NCBI taxonomy): domain Bacteria; kingdom Bacillati; phylum Cyanobacteriota; class Cyanophyceae; order Oscillatoriales; family Microcoleaceae; genus Microcoleus; species Microcoleus sp. Pol12B3. The sequence goes on along the minus strand of NZ_JAUBQS010000039.1, from coordinate 55,803 downwards.
CCAATGAACTGTTCCAACTAAACAAAGCTTACGAGCGCTTCGTCCCCAATCAATTTCTTCACTTTCTAGAAAAATCAAGCATCATTGATGTGGAATTGGGTGACCAAGTGCAGTTAGAAATGTCGGTGTTGTTTTCCGACATTCGCGACTTCACTACGCTTTCGGAAACTATGACGCCGGAGGATAATTTCAAATTTATCAATTCTTATCTTTCTCGCATGGAACCTGTCATTAATGAAAATAACGGGTTTATTGATAAATATATTGGCGATGCGATTATGGCACTGTTTAGCGGGGAAGCTGATAATGCGGTGAAAGCGGGAATTGCTATGATCGATCGCCTCGTTGAATATAATCACCACCGCGCTAATTCTGGCTATGGCCCGATTCAGATTGGGATTGGAATTAATACTGGAACTTTGATGCTGGGAACGGTGGGAGGTCAAAATCGCATGGAGGGCACAGTAATTTCCGATGCGGTGAATTTAGCTTCTCGCGTGGAGGGATTGACAAAAAATTATGGGGTGTCGCTGTTAATCACCCAGTCAACTTACTCGCGTTTAGAAAATCTATCCCAGTACGCAATCCGCACCCTCGATACGGTAAAAGTCAAGGGAAAATCTGAAGCGGTGACGGTTTATGAGGTGTTTGATTGCGATCCGCCAGAAATTAAAGAGGGCAAGTTAGCTACGCTGCAATTGTTTGCCGAAGCTTTGGAAATGTACTCGGAAGGGAAGTTAGCTAAAGCGGCGGGGCTGTTTGCCGAGTGTTGGCATCAGAATCCGGGCGATGCCGTCGCTAAAATTTACTGGCAGCGCTGTCAGTCTACTTTAAGAAATCGCACAAAAATTAAAGACAGGTCACACGATTTAGATTAATCATAAAAGTCCAAAGCTCGATCCCTACCTTGTTGGAGGGGGACCTCATTTTCATTTGACGGGGTGACAACCCCGTCAACATCGGGTCGCTAGAATCTATGTTACATTCCTGCGATAGTTGAAGATATTCTCCTCGCAGGTATTCTAGTGCGTCATTAACTACCTCATCCTTTTTAGCTTCATCTCCTGGAATTTGGACATAAGCTTCATCAAGAACAGATTTAATTATTTGAAAGCAATTCATAGTAGATAGCTAATTGACACCAACCAAGTCTTAAATCACGATTCAGGATTGGGTTGGTTAACACATAAAAACTTATGTAGGTTACAAAAAGTAATTATCCTTGTCTTGTGAAAATGCTAAAATTAGCTTTACATAATTAATGGTAAAGCTGGGCAGTGCTTGTGTCAACAACTGTATATTTATAAATTTCAGGAAAAAGTAATCAGCGAGCAGATTTATGTATACTCAACTTTCATTGTGGGAAGAACCCAAAGCAGAAAGCCAGAAGCATGGTCAGCAATTATCTCTGCCTGATGCCGAAATAATCATGTACCGCGACTTCTTCAATAACAATGAGAGCAAGGAGATATTTGCGGAATTGTACGGCACTATTAATTGGAAGCAAGAGGTGGCTCTGCTTTTTGGCAAGCAAGTTGCTATACCGCGACTTAGCGCATGGTACGGAGATGCAGGTAAATCTTACACTTACTCCAAAATAAAAATGGAGCCTAATTTATGGACACCTACACTCATAACAATCAAATCTAAGATAGAAGCAATAGCAGGTACATTGTTTAACAGCGTGTTGCTTAATCTATATCGCGACGGCAAAGATAGTGTAGCTTGGCACAGTGATGATGAATCAGAACTTGGTGAAAACCCAGCGATCGCTTCTGTAAGTTTTGGGGCTACTCGTCGTTTTATGCTCAGGCACAAATACCAAAAAGAAACGAAGTTAGAAATTCAATTAACTCCTGGAAGCTTCTTGCTGATGCAAGGAGTAACCCAGCATTTTTGGCAACACCAAATCCCGAAAGCACCCAAAGTCACTGAACCAAGAATCAACCTTACTTTCAGGAAAGTAAGCTAAAGGAATTAATGGTAGTTTGTAATTTGCCTATGCGTTTATCGGCTGTTACTTGCGGTTTTAATAAAAAAAGATGGTTACTTTTGTTAATACTAAAAGTAGCGATTTTCGCACAGCAATAACAGTACCCCCGAATTAGCAATCGCACGGGAGTGCCGCTGCTACGGCTGAATTTGGGTCAAACGGCTAGTTTGTTGCCGCTGCGAGGGTTTTTGGCGGGTAAGCAGAAAGGCTCAGAGTGGTGTGAAGCGCGATCGCACTTATTTTCTCTCAAAGTTTCATTCTTCCGGTTTACCCCTTTTGCCTGTTAATGTGTAGTGCATCGCCTTAAATTTTACCCCATCTTTACTCCCTAAATCTTTCAATTTTTCTAACTAACTCGAAGCCAAATTGCCTCACACTATTGACATAACTTTGGTCACAGGTTTATTAATAATTCGTCAAGAGCTAGGTCGGAAGGAACACAAAGCTCGACAAAAATAATTATCTCTGAAGATAGAAGAAACCAAAATTCAACAGCGCTAATCTAAAAAAATATGAGGAATAAAAAACTACTTAAAAATTTATTATTAGATTAATAAATTTTTAAGTAGGTATTAAGATTAAAAAAAGGAAATTTATGGTGTTGAGTATTATTGTTCACGGTGGAGCAAAAACCATCTCAGAAGACAAGGTTGCAGCCAACAATGCAGGCTGTACCGCAGCCGCAGAAGCTGGTTGGGCCGTGCTCACAAGCGGGGGTACCGCAGCAGAAGCAGTTGAGGCAGCTATCCGGGTTCTGGAAGCTGACCAGACATTTAACGCAGGCTTTGGATCGGTTCTCAACAGTAAGGGAGAGGTAGAGCTAGACGCAGCGATGATGGAAGGCGGTTCATTAGCTTGGGGAGCCCTCGCAAATGTTCAAGGCGTGTGCCATCCCATCTCTGTGGCACGAAAGATTATGGATAAAAAACCCATGTTCTTAGTAGCGGATCATGCAGAAAATTTTGCTGCAGAAATTGGAGCCGAGATGTGTACAAAAGAAGACTTAATCGCCGATGAGCAACAGGAAGAGTGGGAGGAGGAAAAAGAAGTTATTGACCGCCCTAATACCGTTGGTTGTGTAGCTTTGGATAGTAGTGGCACCTTAGTTGCCGGTACCTCAACAGGCGGCACTATGAATAAGCCCGCCGGTCGCGTCGGCGACAGCGCCATTATCGGCTCAGGCTTGTTTGCTGACAGTCAACAGGGCGGTTGCTCGACCACAGGGGATGGCGAGTCGATTATACCAGTAGTTCTGGCTAAGACGGCGATCGACAGTCTAGCGTCCGGCAAGCACCCAGAGGAAGCAGCGCAGATGGCTATTGAGACTCTGGCATCTAAGGTTGCAGGAGAAGCTGGGTGCATCCTCATAGACCCTCAAGGGCGGGTTGGCTGGGCGCATAACTCAACGGACATGGCTTGTGCTTATAGAACTTCACAAATGGACAAGGTGGCTGTGTTCACTAAGAAAAAACAACTCGTCCATCGTTGAAATTATTGAGGTTACATTCTCCCTAGTTGGAGAGTGTGAAAATTCCGCAACTAATATCTTGTTTCCTAGGTATTAAGTAGCTGGACATCAATAAACATTTTTGCAATTTGTAGGGCGGGCATTGCCCCCCCTACTTTTAATTATGTCGAGCTACTTATTGGCCGGCAAAACAGTTCAATTCAAACTCTACTTGAAGGTTTCTATGAACTCAACATACGACTTTCCTTACTTTCAGGGTAATTCTCTTTCCGATTTGTTTGCTCCAGACATCACAGATGCACGTTATGCGTTCATCCTCAATTACCCTGCAACTGCCAGTTGGGCTGCTTACCCCAACAGAAAAAAATACTTTATTCAAGACGGCAGCAGTGAAGCCACCAAAACTTCTTTCGACAAGATTGGTCAGAAGGAACCTTGGAAAAATCTGGCTGTGTTAGGCGATGCCATCCCAGGGATTGTGATTAATTCGCCGCCAAACTCGCTGATTAACTATTGGCGCGAGCATTTTGGCTTCAGCTACAGCAGTATGGAGATGATAGACTGCTCAACTTATCTCGAAGATCTCAGCGTAAGCGATCGCTTTGACAAACTCCTCACTCTATTTCCCTTCGACAATCTCAAACCTGAAAAACACGCCGTCCCTCCCGACATCCACTACCACTTGCTCAGCAAACCAACGCTAGCAGAATTAGGCGTGCAATGTCCGAAATACCAAACCTACAATCTGCACGAAGTCAATCTCGAAAGCATTCAGTTACCAGAGCAATTCCCCTACTTAATTAAAACATCCCACGGACTTTCTGGAGAAGGCACTTATATTATCAAAAGCGCCAGCGATCTGAACTACTGCTTGCAGGAAGTGAGGAAATATCTCGATATCAAGTTGCTGGATACGATTATTGTCTCAGAATTCGTCAAGAATGAAGTGCAGAACTATTGCGTGCAGTTCTATGTAAGCAAAACGGGAAATATCACGCTTATCGGCACTACCAGCCAACTTGTCACCCCAGAGGGCAGCTATTTAGGGGGACTAATTCACTACCGCGAAACCGACATGAGTAGGTTTTTTGAGATGATTGCCGCTATTGGTAAATATGCTCACCAACAGGGTTATTTCGGCGTTATTGGCTTCGACGTGCTGGAAGACTCTGAGGGACAGTTGTATGCCATTGATGCCAATTTCCGAGTTAATGGCTCGACTCCGCTTTGTGTGCAGCGCCATACCTTACTGGGGCTGGGAAAGGAGGTGGCTCAATATTCCAGTAGCTGGCGAATGGATGGGACTTTGGAATCGATTCTTGTCACGCTGAAACCAGAACTCGCTCGCAAAGACTTGATAATCCTGTCGGCTTTAGAGAAGGTTAAATACGGAAAAATCTACACGGAAATTTACGGGATAGTTGCGGGTGAGGATATGAAGGAAATGCAGCACATCGAGGAGAATTTTCACAGTAAGGGATTGCAGCAATTTGGTTGATATCTACTCTACCCATTGCAGCGGTTGTGCGGTTTTCCCGCTCATCTGGCGCGCACCACCAACACCGAACAAGGAGCCTCAGCCACAACCTCAGCACTCACCGAACCCTCCAAAATCCGCTTTAAACCAGTCAAACCCCGACAGCCGATCGCAATTAAATCGGCCTTATAGATATGAGCCAAACGGACAATTTCTTCTGCAGGTTGTCCCGAAACAATCTCCAATTCGCTCTGGCAAGGCAACTTTTCCTGATAAGATTGCAGTAACTTCTCCACCTCTCGGTAAGCAATCTCATCTCCCTGAGCGTGAGGTCGATCGACAACCGCGTCAAAATCTGACGTACCAGAACTGACAACATGAACTAGAATCACCTTTGCCGTCGGTTCTAGCCGAAATTGCCCTACAACTTGCAAAACCCGTTCTGCAAGCTCTGAATTGTCGATCGCTACCAAAACAGTATTCAATACCATGCACCTTTAAGTTTCAGATATTTAGACTTTAAATTTTTCGATGATTCTCGCCTACTGTCCACAATTTCGCGCTTCCCATTCACATCATTATTACCTACCCCGAAACCCGGTTTCTTGACATAATTGCGTCATTTAAGCAAGATTCTTGAAGAAACCGGGTTTCTTAAGCCCGCAGTGGGTAAGTAGATAGGTGCAAATAAACTGGACCGCTTGTCACAGAATGTAAAGCTACCATAATCTCAAGAGAATTGCTTCCTTTCCTTGCATTTCACTCGCTTTTGACTACCTATGTATTTTGCCGATCATCTACTTAAATCTACCATCTAAAACTCACCCTTTCCCTCATTTTCAGTCCGCAGCCGTACCGAATCAGCATGAGAAGGAAGCCCCTCTGCTTCGGCTAAAACATTAATCGCCCTACTCACCTTCTTAAGTGCTGCAGGTGAATATTGAATCAAACTCGAATGCTTCATAAAAGTTTCGACACCCAGCGGCGACGCATAGCGTGGAGCCCCAGAAGTCGGCAAAGTGTGATTCGGGCCAGCCAAATAATCACCTACAGCTTCCGGCGTCGAGCAGCCCAAGAAAATCGCCCCAGCGTGGCGAATTTGGTCGAGCAAAGCCCAGGGATCTGCAACTTGCAATTCCAAGTGTTCCGGGGCAAACTCGTTAGAGAGTTCCGCCGCGGCTTTGAGCGAGTCAACTACTACGACTAAACCATAGTTGGCGATCGCCTTTTCTGTTAAAGTTCGGCGCGGGTGATTTGCCAACTGTCTGTCCACCTCAGCCACCACTTTCCTTGCCAGCACCGAATCCGCCGTCAGCAAAATTGCCGACGCCATCGAATCGTGCTCAGCTTGAGCCAACATATCTGCAGCCACGTGCACGGGATTCGCCGAACCATCCGCAATAATCAACACTTCCGACGGGCCAGCCAGAGAATCAATCCCCACAGTCCCGTAAACCAGTTTTTTAGCCAGGGTGACGTAAATATTCCCCGGCCCAGTAATTAAATCCACCTTCGGAATAGTTTCCGTACCGTAGGCTAAAGCTGCGATCGCCTGCGCCCCGCCTACCCGATAAATCTCATCTACTCCCGCTTCCTGAGCCGCTACCAGCACCGCAGGATTCATTTTCTTCTCCTGTCCGGGGGGAGTACACATTACCAGTCTCGGCACCTTGGCGACCTTCGCAGGAACCGCATTCATGATCACCGAGCTTGGATAGGACGCCTGACCGCCAGGAATGTAGATTCCCGCTCGATCGACCGGGGTGTAGCGCTTGCCCAAAACAATCTCGTCATCGCCAAACTGCACCCAAGACTTGGGTACGCGCTGTCGGTGAAACGCCTCTACCTGTTTGCAAGCCAGCCGGATGGCATTTAATAATTCTTTCGACACCTGCTGGTAAGCAGCATCCAATTCGGCGCCGCTGACCCGTAAATCTTCCACATTTAGGGTCATGCGGTCAAATTCAGCAGTGTAGTGCAGCACAGCCTGATCGCCTCTGCGCCTTACAGCTTGCAGCACCTCGCGCACGGTGGCTTCTTTGTGAACAACAAGTTCGTCATGGGTGCGATCGCAGATCCGTCGCAGTTCAGCTTGTGCCTCAACCCACTGAGTAATGATTCGCAGCATGGAGATTAGGAATGCCGTCTATAACTTCACTAACATTTGCTTGACAATTGGGGATTTTTGTGGGGTTCTCCTAAAGAAGTAGGCCACCACCAGTCCACAAGCTTAAACCGCGAGAGTCGCGGCATTTTCCAAGGCTTCAGTGCAGCGTTTAAATCTCTGTCGAGGATTTTGCAACACTGAGGACAAGTCACAACCTTCTCTCTTGAATTGCCCGCCAGAGAACCGGTTGCGGAGGGAGAGGGTGGGAACGCAGAGGGGGAGAGTGTCCGACCCCGATAATATCCGAGAGGGAGAGTGTTCGAGCGGGAGAATTTTGATTCTGCCTTCTACCTTCTACCTTCCGATCCGGCTGTCTTCTACCTTCTACCTTCTACCTTCAGCTTTTTACCTTCTACCTTCGGTAAGTGCTTCTTGCCGAAGCCCAAATAACCCGTATTCTTTGTTATAGCTTAACTTGGATTTTTCAGAGAAGTGGATTTTAAGCAGAATAGGTGCTATATTAGTTTTTCCAACACCTGATAATTTTTTTATAAAAAAACGCCAAATTATTGTATACTTGAAAATTGCGCGCAAGAAACCGTGACTTTAACTCGTGACGGTGGAAACACCGCAAAACGCCTCTGTAACACCCATGTCCTACCTTATGGGTATTGTCAGGGGTAAAAAACAGGTAGTTAAATGAGTCAATAAAAAATTATTGCGCGGGCGTCGCCAAAAAGTAGCCACAGACTCAGCTCAATCTGAGCTAATGGAAAGTTGGCTGTCTCACTCCGCCTTTAAAAATCAAGCTTTTTGCGGATCGATCCCGAAAAGGTTGTCCTTCAAAATCCCCGTGTCTTGAGACTGTCTTGAGACTAGGGTGTATCAATGAATACCTACTTCCAGCAACTGAACTATGGCAAATATTAAGTCCGCCGTCAAACGAGTCAAAATCGCCGAACGTAACCGCTTGTACAACAAATCTTACAAGTCAGCGGTCAAAACTTTGATGAAGAAGTATTTCGCTGCCGTAGACAAGTACGCCGCAGCTCCGAGCCCGGAATTAATGCAAGAAGTCCAGCAGCGAATGTCTGAGGCCTACAGCAAAATTGACAAAGCTGTCAAAAAAGGTGTACTCCACCGCAACAACGGCGCTCGTAAAAAGTCCCGCTTGGCAAGAACCCTCAAGCCACACGAAACATCCTCGGTAGCGTCTTAAGGAAGCAGAAAGTTCGGCAACGAAGCAGTGTACAAGATTGAAGGGATGGATGTTGAGGGAAGAAGTCAAGCGTGAAGAAGTCAAGCGTGAAGAAGGAACAAGGAAGAAAGAAGACGGAAGATTTTTCCCACGCACTCTCTGCCACTCCCACTCCCAGACTCTCTCACTCGCCCTCGCCCTATCCCACCAGGACTCTCCCGTATCACCTCTAATCTGCTTCCCCCATGCAGCTCATCGACACTCACGTTCATATCAACTTTGAGACCTACAAATCTGAGTTAGAAGCCATTCGAGAACGCTGGCGCGAAGCTGGTGTAGTTCGGCTGGTTCATTCTTGTGTAGAGCCAGAAGAGTTTGCCGGCATTCAAGCAATCGCCAATCAGTTTGCCGAAGTCTCGTTTGCGGTTGGACTCCACCCCCTAGATGCCGAGAAGTGGACAGACGAGACGGCGAGCCAGATTAGGGAATTAGCGAATTCGGACTCTAGGGTAGTGGCGATCGGCGAAACCGGACTGGACTTTTATAAAGCTGACGATCGAGAACACCAGTTTAAAGTGTTTGAGGCACAGCTTGAAATCGCCCAGGAACTTGACAAACCAGTCATTATCCACTGTCGCGACGCCGCCGCCCCAATGGCCGAAATGCTGAGGAACTTTTGGCAAACACGCGGGCCAGTGCGCGGGGTCATGCACTGCTGGGGAGGCACGCCCGAAGAAACCCAGTGGTTTTTAGACCTAGGTTTCTACATCAGTTTTAGCGGAACAGTCACCTTTAAAAAAGCCTTGCAAATACAAGAATCAGCTTGTATGGTAAATAGCGATCGCATCCTAGTCGAGACAGATTGCCCTTTTCTCGCCCCCGTACCCCAGCGGGGAAAACGCAACGAACCAGCCTATGTCTACTACGTAGCCGAGCAAGTTGCTAAATTGAGAGGAGTTTCTCTCTTAACTTTGTCCGAGCAAACAACCAAAAATGCCTGTCAGCTATTCGGCTTTTCAGTTTAGTTATAGCAGAACAGAGAAACGAGGAAAACAGGTCGATTTAGGAGCCAGCGATCAGGACAATCCCATTTCTATCCTGCCAGAAAAACCGGATTCATCCTTTAGTGGAGATTCTTTTGGCGTTGCCTGTTGCGATCGGATTTGCGTCCTATAATAAAAAGAACCGACCGATCGGGCGTTGGCTTAGTATCCGCGACTGCGATGTCGCCCACGAACTACCAACACAACGCGAGTACGCTAACCTTCGGGATCGGTCAAAACTTCACGCAATACCTCAAACTTACACATCAGAAGAAACTTGGAACCTCAGCCATTTGGCAATAGCTGTCAAGTCAATTTTAGGAGTCAAAAGTGTAGGGAATTCACCCCGAGATACCACGATATCAGAGCTAAAAGCATCTCGATCGAAACTAAAATCCGCACAAAAATACTGCGAGCCACCAGCAATAATAACCGTTGCAGCAGTTGGAAGGCGATCGAAAACATCATATAAATTCTCTCACACAATCCATCAAAAAAACGCAACAAGGTAAAAAAGCCCAGCCTTGGCGCCATGTAAAAAGCTAGAGCCACTGCGGAAAAAGGATACCCATGACCACTAAAGATTACACAGAATTCGCCTTCACCTTGCCCGACCTGATCGAAATCCAGCGGGCAAGTTTCCGCTGGTTCCTAGAAGCCGGACTGATCGAAGAACTCGACAGCTTCTCCCCGATTACCGACTACACGGGCAAGCTGGAACTCCACTTCATGGGCAAAGACTTCAAACTCAAGCGCCCAAAATACGACGTGGACGAAGCCAAGCGCAGGGACAGCACCTACTCGGTGCAAATGTACGTCCCCACCCGCCTGATTAACAAAGAAACAGGGGAAATTAAAGAACAAGAAGTCTTCATCGGCGACTTGCCCTTGATGACCGAGCGCGGCACTTTCATTATCAACGGCGCCGAACGCGTGATTGTCAACCAAATCGTGCGATCGCCCGGCGTGTACTACAAATCCGAAACCGATAAAAACGGCCGCCGTTCGTATAACGCCTCGCTCATCCCCAACCGCGGCGCGTGGCTGAAATTTGAGACAGACAAAAACGATTTAGTCTGGGTCAGAATCGACAAAACCCGCAAACTCTCGGCTCAGGTGCTGCTCAAAGCCCTAGGACTCACAGACGGCGAAATCTACGACTCCCTGCGGCACCCGGAATACTTCCAAAAGACGATCGAGAAAGAAGGACAATTCGGCGAAGAAGAAGCTTTGATGGAGCTCTACCGCAAACTCCGTCCCGGTGAACCCCCCACCGTGGCGGGCGGCGAACAGCTCCTCAACTCGCGCTTTTTCGACCCCAAACGCTACGATTTGGGCCGAGTCGGCCGCTACAAACTCAACAAAAAATTGCGCTTGACAGTCCCCGATACCATGCGGGTGCTGACATCGCAAGATATCTTGACGGCGATCGACTACTTAATTAACCTCGAATTCGACATCGGCTCCACCGACGACATCGACCACTTAGGCAACCGTCGCGTCCGCAGTGTCGGAGAACTGCTGCAAAACCAAGTCCGAGTCGGCCTCAACCGCCTAGAACGGATCATCCGCGAAAGAATGACCGTCTCGGATGCCGACTCCCTAAGCCCCGCTTCTCTGGTCAACCCCAAACCGCTGGTAGCAGCAATCAAGGAATTCTTCGGTTCCTCCCAGCTATCGCAGTTCATGGATCAAACCAACCCTCTGGCAGAACTGACTCACAAACGTCGGCTTTCAGCCTTGGGCCCTGGAGGTCTGACTCGGGAACGCGCCGGGTTTGCAGTGCGGGACATTCACCCGTCCCACTACGGCCGGATTTGCCCGATCGAAACACCAGAAGGCCCCAACGCAGGTCTGATCGGTTCCTTGGCAACCCACGCCCGCGTCAACCCCTACGGCTTCATTGAAACTCCTTTTTATCCAGTAGAAAAAGGACGGGTGCTGCGCGACAAAGCCCCTGTTTACATGACAGCCGACGAAGAAGACGATTTGCGCGTCGCCCCCGGAGACATCAGCCTCGACGAAAACAACAACCTCTTGGGCGAAACCGTAGCCGTCCGCTACCGCCAAGAATTTACGACGACTACACCGATGCAGGTGGACTACATGGCGATTTCGCCTGTGCAAATCGTCTCCGTCGCGACATCGCTGATTCCGTTCCTGGAACACGACGACGCCAACCGAGCTCTGATGGGATCGAATATGCAGCGGCAAGCTGTGCCGCTACTGAAACCAGAACGACCGCTAGTCGGTACGGGCTTGGAAGCTCAGGCGGCCCGAGATTCCGGGATGGTTGTGGTTTCCCGGATCGACGGCGAGGTGATTTACATCGACGCTACCCGGATTATTGTCAAACCCCTGGCTGTAGATGCCGAATCCAATTCCAGCGAAGAACATTTCCTGATTAAGGAATACGACGATCTCAAAGTCAAACAGCCCTCGGTTTGGAAGCAAAAATATGCTGGCTGCATCGAACACGAACTGCAAAAATATCAGCGCTCTAACCAAGATACTTGTTTAAACCAGCGTCCGCTGATTTATGAGGGCGATCGAGTCGTAGCAGGTCAAGTGCTCGCCGACGGTTCCTCCACGGAAGGGGCAGAACTCGCTCTGGGTCACAACATCCTCGTAGCTTATATGCCCTGGGAAGGCTACAACTACGAAGACGCGATGCTAATTAGCGAGCGTTTGGTGTACGAAGATGTCTACACATCGATCCACATTGAAAAATACGAAATCGAAGCCCGCCAAACCAAACTCGGCCCAGAAGAAATCACCCGTGAAATTCCTAACGTCGGCGAAGACGCGCTGCGCCAGCTAGACGAACAAGGAATTATCCGCAAAGGAGCCTGGGTAGAAGCCAGCGACATCCTAGTCGGCAAAGTCACCCCCAAAGGCGAATCCGACCAACCGCCGGAAGAAAAACTGCTGAGGGCAATCTTCGGCGAAAAAGCCCGCGACGTGCGTGACAATTCCCTCCGCGTCCCTAACGGCGAAAAAGGCCGTGTGGTGGACGTGCGGGTGTTTACCCGCGAACAGGGAGACGAACTGCCCCCCGGCGCCAACATGGTCGTCCGCGTCTACGTAGCTCAAAAACGCAAGATTCAAGTCGGCGACAAAATGGCCGGCCGCCACGGGAATAAGGGTATTGTGTCCCGGATTCTGCCGATGGAGGATATGCCTTATTTGCCCGACGGGACTCCGGTTGACATCGTGCTCAATCCCTTGGGCGTACCGTCGCGGATGAACGTGGGTCAGATTTTTGAGTGCTTGCTGGGATGGGCGGGTGAAAATCTGTCGATGCGGTTCAAGATGGTGCCTTTTGATGAAATGCACGGCGCTGAAAAGTCGCGGGAAACCGTACACGGCAAGCTACAGGAGGCACGCGAAAAAACCGGGAAGCCTTGGGTGTTTAATGAAAAGCACCCCGGCAAGACTATTGTCTACGATGGCAGAACTGGGGAACCGTTTGATCGCCCAATCACAGTCGGCATCGCCTATATGCTGAAACTGGTTCACTTGGTAGACGATAAGATCCACGCCCGCAGCACAGGCCCTTACTCGCTGGTAACGCAGCAGCCTTTGGGCGGCAAAGCGCAGCAGGGGGGTCAGCGGTTCGGAGAAATGGAAGTCTGGGCTCTGGAAGCGTTCGGCGCAGCTTATACTTTGCAAGAGTTGCTGACTGTGAAGTCGGACGATATGCAGGGGCGGAATGAAGCGCTGAATGCGATCGTCAAAGGCAAAGCTATTCCGCGCCCCGGTACGCCGGAATCTTTCAAGGTGCTGATGCGGGAGTTGCAGTCTTTGTGCTTGGATATTGCTGTGCACAAGGTGAATACGTCCGACGAGGGCAGCGAGCACGTTGAGGTGGATTTGATGGCAGATGCTGGGGGCAAGCGATCGCCCTCCCGGCCTACTTACGAATCGCTTTCTCGTGACGAACTTGACGAGGATTAGGAATTAAAGATTAAAGATTAAAGATTTTTTGACAGCATTCAATTCTTTAATCTTTAATCGACACTCTCAAATTAAAATGCCTCAGCAGTGGTACGAACACTGCTGAGGCGAATCAACGCTCTAAACAGGAGAGACGCTGAACATGAATATTGTAACAGTTGTCCCAGGAATTCAAGGAGAAGTTGACCGGGCGACGGGCTGTATTAATTGGCAAGGGAGCAAGTTTGGCAACGGTTACGCGCGCAAGTGGATCGATGGCAAAACAGTATTAGTCCACCGTTTAGTGCTCGAATCAAAAATAGCAGGATTCCTCGGTTCCGGTTATTTTGGTTGCCATACCTGCGACAATCGAAGCTGCATCAACCCGGCACATCTGCTAGTAGGTACTGCTGCTGAGAATACCGGGCAGATGATTGGGCGCGATCGCAAAACTCCCAGATGCAAAAGTATTCCCGGTATTGGCATATTGTCGATCGAACAACTACGGGAAATTCAGACTAAATATTTATCTGGAACCATCAAGAACCACCTAGCAAAAGAGTATGGAGTACAACATGAAACTATTACTAAGATACTTCAGACAAATATTCCCGATAACTTCACTACAGTTTCACCCAATTTTTTAGGAGAAATTCAAGACAGTGGCTGCATCATTTTTCAAGGTTCAAAAGACGGTCCAGGTTATGGCCGGTACTTGAAAAATGGAAAATCAAAATCAGTGACTCGTGCTGTTTTAGCAGAGAAATTAGGATACGAACTTCCGGCTTCGATGGATGCTTGTCATACCTGCGACAATCCCAGTTGCATCAATCCAGAACACCTTTGGGCTGGTACTCGCTCCCAAAATTCATTAGATGCTTCCAAGAAAGGACGCACCCAAGGCAAAAGTCATCCCCTTTCCAATGCCAAATTAGACTGGGAAAAGGTGCGAGAAATTCGGCAAAAGCTAGCAGCAGGAAAGAGGATGAAGGATGTAGCACAGGAATACAGTGTAGACCGCAAAACCATACACGATATTAAGTATCACGTCACTTGGAAAGAAGAAGGTCAAGAGGTTCCAGTTCCCCGCATGGGTGGACATCTCGAACGCAAGCTAACTTTTGCTCAAGCTATTGAGATCCGAGAACGAATCCAAGCCGGAGAATCCCTTGCTAAAATAGCTCAGGAATTTGGAGTATCCAGAAATATCATTTCTGATATTAAAAGAAAGGTCACCTATAGAGGAGAGTAATATTGATTTGAGTTCAAAACGAAGCAAACAAAAAATATAAATTGCCAGCACTAATCGACAGTAAATAATCAATTGGAGTCAAAATGGCTAAAATAGAACAACGCTTTGATTACGTCAAGATAGGATTAGCTTCTCCAGAAAGGATTCGACAGTGGGGAGAGAGAACTTTACCCAACGGTCAGATAACCGGTGAAGTGACAAAACCCGAAACAATAAATTACCGGACATTAAAACCTGAAATGGACGGCTTGTTTTGCGAGCGCATTTTTGGGCCTGCAAAAGATTGGGAATGTCATTGTGGGAAGTACAAACGAGTTCGCCATAGAGGCATTGTTTGCGAAAGATGCGGTGTTGAAGTCACTGAATCTCGCGTCCGCCGCCATCGCATGGGCTTTATCAAATTAGCAGCTCCAGTAGCTCACGTTTGGTATCTCAAAGGCATCCCGAGTTACATGGCAATTCTGTTAGATATGCCGCTCCGAGATGTCGAACAAATCGTTTATTTCAATGCTTACGTTGTCCTAAATGCAGGTAATGCAGAAAAGCTGCAATACAAGCAATTGCTCACGGAAGATGCTTGGCTGGAAATAGAAGACGAACTTTACAGCGAAGATTCCACGCTGACGGGCGTAGAAGTAGGCATCGGTGCAGAAGCTTTGCAAGTTTTGCTCCAAAACATTCCGCTAGAAAGTGAAGCGGAAAAGTTGCGGGAAGATATTGCTAATGCTAAAGGTCAAAAACGGGCAAAGTTAATTAAACGTTTGCGGGTAATTGACAACTTCATCGCTACGGGATCTCAACCCGATTGGATGGTGCTCAATGTGATTCCGGTGATTCCCCCGGACTTGCGGCCGATGGTGCAGTTAGACGGCGGGCGTTTTGCAACGAGTGACCTCAACGACCTCTATCGGAGAGTCATCAACCGGAATAACCGCTTGGCGAGACTGCAAGAAATTCTGGCGCCGGAGATTATCATCCGCAACGAAAAGCGGATGCTACAAGAAGCTGTGGATGCGCTGATTGACAACGGTCGCCGGGGCCGGACGGTTGTAGGGGCAAACAACCGCCCGCTGAAGTCGCTGTCGGACATCATTGAAGGGAAACAAGGTCGTTTCCGGCAAAACTTGCTGGGGAAACGGGTTGACTACTCCGGGCGTTCGGTGATTGTGGTGGGACCAAAACTGAAAATTCATCAGTGCGGTTTGCCGAGGGAAATGGCGATCGAACTTTTCCAGCCTTTCGTCATCCACCGCTTGATCCGCCAAGGATTGGTCAACAACATCAAAGCTGCCAAAAAACTGATCCAGCGCAACGATCCCAGCGTTTGGGACGTGCTTCAGGAGGTGATTGAAGGACACCCGGTAATGCTAAACCGGGCGCCGACCCTCCACCGTTTGGGGATTCAAGCCTTTGAGCCGATTTTGGTGGACGGGAGGGCAATTCAGCTTCACCCGCTAGTCTGTCCGGCTTTTAACGCTGACTTTGACGGCGACCAAATGGCCGTGCACGTGCCTTTGTCTCTGGAATCTCAGGCGGAAGCGCGCTTGCTGATGCTGGCTTCTAACAACATTATGTCGCCTGCAACCGGAAGGCCGATCGTTACTCCTTCTCAAGATATGGTGCTCGGTTGCTATTACTTGACAGCCGAAAATCCTGACGCTCAAAAAGGAGCCGGTCACTATTTTTCCAACCTTACCGACGCGGTTGTAGCTTACGAACAAGGAGTCGTTGACTTGCACTCTTATGTGTGGGTGAGGTTTCAAGGTGCCATAGAAAACACAGAACCCGAAGGAGAACCGCTGAAGGTGGAACGCTCTACCGACGGTATCGTGACGAAAGAATACAAGTTCCGCCGGGTTCGGGAAGACGGAGACGGCAAGGTTCTCAATCAGTTCATTCGCACTACTCCGGGCCGGATTATCTATCACCAAACGATCGAATCGGTAATTAACAATTAGAAATGGGTAAGGGTAAAAGGTAATGGATAAGAGGTAAGAGGTAAGAGGTAATGGGTAATAACTGACAAATAATCGCTAACAAATAATAGTGATTGAAGCCGGACAAATTACCCATTAATACTTACCAATACTTCGGCTACGCGGTTCCTGAGCGAAGTCGAAGGGCAGTAAAAGTTACCAATTACCAATTAAGTAGGTAGGTGCAAATAAACTTTACTATGGGAAGGGCAGGTGAGTGCATTAATCTCCTAGCTTAGCTCTCTTCCTTATACGCTAAACCCACCCCTACAAAATGCTTGTTGTTTTTTACCGCCACTCTACTTATCAATTACCAATTACCAATTACCAATACTTCGGCTACGCGGTTCCTGAACGCTTCGGATTCGCTCAGGGGAACCGAAGTCGAACGGGAATAAAAGTTACCAATTACCAATTACCACTACTTACGAAAGATGACAGAAAATAAGGAAATTGTTTTTCGCAATCGAGTTGTTGACAAAGGTCAGCTCAAAAAATTAATCTCTTGGTCCTTCATGCACTACGGAACGGCCCGTACAGCGCAAATGGCCGATAAACTCAAAGACTTGGGTTTCCGCTTTGCGACACGAGCAGGAGTTTCGATCAGCGTAGACGATTTGCAGGTTCCCCCGTCAAAACGATCGCTCCTGGATGCAGCCGAAGAAGAAATCCGCATCACCGAGCAAAAATACACCAGAGGCGAAATCACCGAAGTCGAACGCTTCCAAAAAGTAATCGATACCTGGAACAGCACATCAGAAGACCTCAAAGACGAAGTAGTCAAAAACTTCCGAGCCACAGACCCCCTAAACTCGGTCTACATGATGGCCTTCTCCGGGGCGCGGGGGAACATTTCTCAAGTGCGGCAGTTGGTGGGAATGCGCGGATTGATGGCTGACCCCCAAGGCGAAATCATCGACTTGCCAATTAAAACCAACTTCCGCGAAGGACTCACCGTCACCGAATACATCATCTCTTCCTACGGCGCGCGCAAAGGCTTGGTAGATACAGCGTTGCGGACGGCAGACTCTGGCTATTTGACTCGCCGTTTGGTGGACGTATCCCAAGACGTAATTGTGCGGGAAGTGGACTGCGGCACTCAGCGGGGAATTCGAGTACGGCCGATGACGGACGGAGCAACAGTGCTGATTCCCCTCAAGGACAGGCTGCTGGGGCGCGTTTTGGCCCGAGATGCGGTTCACCCCAAAACCGGGGAAATCGTGACTTACGGCAGCGAAAAAGCAGTCCGAAATCAGCCAATTACCGATGAGTTGGCGACGGAAATTGGTAACGCTGGGGTGGCAGAGGTGTATTTACGATCGCCCCTGACTTGTGAATCTACCCGATCGGTTTGTCAGCACTGCTACGGCTGGAGTCTGGCCCACTTGAAAATGGTGGACATGGGAGAAGCGATCGGGATTATTGCAGCTCAGTCGATCGGGGAACCGGGAACCCAGCTCACCATGCGTACGTTCCACACCGGCGGCGTATTCACCGGAGAAGTCGCGAAACAAGAACGCGCCCCCTTCCCCGGCGTTGTGAAATTCAAGAACTTGCGTACTCGCTCGTTCCGCACCAGACACGGCGAAGAAGCACTGGTGGCAGAAAACAACGGCAAACTTGTATTTGAGGGCGACGGATTTGAAGAAGGGAAATCTGGTGCCAAAAATCAAAAACTGAAAATCGAATTGGCGATCGTCCAGGGCTCTACTCTGATGGTCAAAGACGGACAGCGCGCCATTCCCGGTCAAGTTTTGGCAGAAGTGCCGATCGTCGGTCGCGCCGCCCGCAAAACCACTGAAAAAGTGACTACAGACGTGGCTTCCGACTTAGCCGGAGAAGCCAAATTTGCTGATTTGGTGCCAGAAGAAAAAACCGACCGCCAAGGGAACACCACCCGCACAGCCAGCAAAGGCGGGCTGATTTGGATTCTCTCAGGAGAAGTCTACAACTTGCCCCCAGGCGCGGAACCTGCAGTGAAAAATGGCGATCGCATTCCGGCCGAAAGCGTGATTGCCGAAACTAAACTCGTCTCAGAACACGGTGGCGTAGTCCGCATCGCTGACCCCAGAGAAATTGAAATTATCACCGCCCAAGTCCTGCTCGACCAAGCAGTCGTGCGGGCTGAAAGTGCAGGCGGCCGCGACCACTACACGATCGAAACATCTTCTAAGCAGCGGTTTTCCCTGAAGACGGCTCCTGGGAGCAAAGTGATTAACGGGGAAGTCGTCGCCGAACTGCTCGACGACAGCTACCGGACAGCTACAGGGGGCATTGTCAAGTACGGCGGGGTGGAAGTCCACAAGCGCGGCAAAGCTAAACTTGGCTACGAAGTGGTCAAAGGTGGCACTCTGCTCTGGATACCGGAAGAGTGCCACGAGGTTAATAAGGATATTTCTCTGCTGCTGGTGGAAGATGGCCAGTACGTTGAGGCTGGTACAGAAGTCGTTAAGGATATTTTCTGCCAAACCAGCGGGGCAGTGGAAATCACTCAGAAAAATGACATCCTCCGGGAAATTGTGATCAAACCGGGCACACTCCATGTAGTAGACCGCCCGCCGCTAACATTTGGGGAAGGTCAAATCGTCAACGCCGGTCAAGAAATTTTCCCTGGCTTGGTTGCCGAAGAGTTGGGCTATGCGGAGTATATCGAAACTCCCGAAGGCCCGGCTTTGCTGCTGCGGCCTGTGGTGGAGTTTCCAGTGCCGGATAAGCCACCTGTGCCTTCTCAAACGGCGCTCAATGAGTCCATCTCTTTGAAAGCGGTGCAGCGACTTCCTTATAAGGATGGGGAGCGCGTCAAGTCTGTCGAGGGATTGGAACTGCTGCGGACTCAGCTTATCTTGGAAATTGGTTCCGGAGCTCCGCAACTGGCGGCGGATATCGAGCTGCTGCCGGATGAGGACGATGCTATGGCTTTTGGGGCGGATGGTTCGGGCCCGGCTTGGGGATCGGCTGAAGACGGTACGGAGTCGCAAGAATTGGCTATGACAGTAGCCGATGGGGGCGATCGAGCTTCAAAGACTTTCCGCTTGCAGTTAGTGATTTTGGAATCGCTGGTGATTCGGCGGGACGTATCTGCCGATCCGACTCAAGGCAGCACCCACACGCGGCTGTTGGTCGAAGATGGGCAGTCGATCGCGCCCGGGGCAGTAGTCGCCCGCACAGAGATTCTCTGCAAAGAAGCGGGTATCGTTCGAGGCATCCGTGAGGGGCATGGCGAACCAGTGCGCCGCCTGTTGGTGATGCGAGATGCGGATTCTATTTCGATCTCTGTGGCGGGTACGCCGGATGTGAGTCCGGGGCAACTGCTGGTGGCTGGTACTGAAATAGCTCCGGGAGTTGTTCTCGAAGAGTCCGGCCAAGTTGTGAAGGTTGTACCTGGGTCGGAGACAGAACCGGCGAAACTCTTGCTCAGGGTGGCTCGTCCTTACCGGGTTTCGGCCGGTGCGGTGCTGCACGTAGACGACGGCGACTTGGTGCAGCGAGGTGACAATTTGGTGATTCTGGTGTTTGAGCGGGCAAAGACTGGGGATATCATTCAAGGTTTGCCACGGATCGAGGAACTTCTTGAAGGACGGAAGCCGAAGGAAGCTTGTATTTTAGCCAAGCGGCCGGGGACGGCTCGCGTGGTTACGGATGACGATGTTGTGGAACTTGCGGTGATTGAGGATGATGGCCGGATTGAGGAGTATCCTTTGTTGCCTGGTCAAAACCCGATCGTTTCCGACGGACAGCGCGTAGGCGTCGCGGAAGCTTTGACCGATGGGCCCGCCAATCCTCACGAAATTCTGGAGGTGTTCTTCCACGTGCTCAAGGAGCGGCAGTCTACTTTTGAGGCTGCCTTAGAGAGTTTCCAACAGGTGCAGACGTTTTTGGTGAATGAGGTGCAGTCGGTTTATCAGTCTCAGGGCGTAGATATTTCCGACAAGCACATCGAGGTGATTGTCCGCCAGATGACCAACAAAGTCAGGATGGAAGATGGCGGCGATACTACTATGCTCCCCGGCGAGTTGGTAGAATTGCGGCAGGTTGAGCAGGTGAATGAGGCGATGTCAATTACTGGTGGAGCGCCGGCGGATTATACTCCGGTGTTGCTGGGGATTACTAAGGCTTCGCTGAATACTGATAGCTTTATTTCCGCTGCTTCGTTCCAGGAGACTACGCGGGTGTTGACTGAGGCTGCGATCGAAGGTAAGTCTGACTGGCTGCGCGGGCTCAAGGAAAATGTGATTATCGGCCGCCTGATTCCTGCGGGTACTGGGTTCAATGCCTATGAGGATGCTGGGGTTCAGGATGCGGGTTTTGATGGTGCTGTGTTTGATGACGACATCCACGATTTGCAGGAGGATGTGGTACTTGATGACCGTACGGCCCGCCGCGCTTATACGATCGAGAGCGGTTTTGAGATCGGGCGCGCCTCTGATCTTGAGCCTGATGAGGATTTTGAGGAAGTTGAGGTTGATGAAGACGATTTTGTCGCTGAGACTGAGGATGATGCCTTGGGACCGGATGATGATGATGATGATATCGGTTTTGACTTCGATGAGGACGAAGACTAATCATAGTTTTGAGATTGCATGAATGAATGAACAGCGTTGCGCTCGCTGAGGATAAGTTGCTTCCTCGCCGCAACGCACACTTCGATTTCATGAGTTGAAAAATCTCAAGTTTTTCCTCACTAATTCAAGCTGCGAACTCATAGCATCGTGTAATCGGGACATCCAAAGGAAGAAGGAAGAAGGAAGATTCAGAGTTTAAGCAAACTTTGTAATTCTAGAGTTTTAATTGTTTGTGGGTTCAAACAAACAATTCTTTCTTCCTGCTTCCTTTTTCCTTCTCCCTTCTTATTTTTTATTCATGTATGGTTCACTCAATCAGGTAGCAAAGCCTTGATTTGATTAACAAACTCTTGATGGTCTACCACAGGTTTAGAGATGTAACCGTCGGCACCGCTTTGATCCAGAAATGTTTCTTTATCACCAGCCATCGCGTGAGCAGTCACCAAAATAATCGGCAGCGAGGCCGTTTGCGGGTCAGCTTTGAGCAGTTGAGTAATCTTAATGCCGTCAACAGATTTGCCCTGGTACACGCTGCGCGAAAGAGACACATCCATTAAAATCAAATCAGCTTCGCCGTTGGCAGCAATCTGCATCACCTCTTCAACATTTTCCGTGTGCTTCACGGCTAAGCCCCCCCGCTTAGTCAGAATTTTGGAAAAAACCCGAGCATTAACCAAATCGTCCTCTACAATCAGAACGGTTTTCATAAATAAATATGGGAAGTATAGAAACTTTGTGACTTTAGTCCAAAGAGGAACACGAGACGGGGACTACATTCCCCGTCAAAAATGCAGAGTTTTTAGCGCCATCAGCCGGGAACCCTGCAAAACCCGTATGTATATCCTTGAGCCACTAGCTGTGAGAGGGTTTACAGATGCCTAGAAGCATCCAGTACCATCATTTAGACTACTACACACAGACAGTTTAGTTCTTTTTTATAACTAGACCTGACACTGGTGAGAGTCTCAAGATTCTCAGGTAGCAGGTTTCTAGTACAATCCAGGACGCAGGGACGACGCCTCGCAACCGGGTTTTTGCTCGTTTCGGCGGGCTATAACGAACTATTGTTATGAAAAAACCCGGTTTCTGACTACCCGTGCGTCCTGGACTTATAATATCCTTTCTTTCGGTCAAGCCTCCGGCTTCTACCATTTCTGATTTTATATTTTATATTTTAGATGGGAACTGATTGACTGGATATCAGTTTGGATCACTCGCCTACAGTTGCATTATTTTTTGAACTGGTATTAGAATCGGGAATGTGTGATAATTATTTCCTTCCTCGCGTCGCCACAGAAATCGAAGTAGCGAATCTAGCGGGGATTGTTGGAGATTCCTAATTCTGAGTTTTAACCCATCAAAACGGCTTCAAATATCGACGCTTTCTTTCATCAAGCGGAGGCCAGACTACGAGATATCGCCAGGAGAGCTTTTGAGTGATGAATTCATCGATATCGGCATTTTTGACACTCTCAGTGAGGGGAGCATTTCATAATTTGTACAAACACTTCTTCTGGCTCCTTCCTTCTTCCTCTTTCCTCCTGGCTCCTGTTTCCTGCCTCCAATTTCTAGCTTGGGTGCTTTCATTGAGATGCTTCATCAGTGAGTCACGGCCACGCTCTATGGTTGAATAAGCCCAAAACAGGGACTTCACTCATCGTCCAGTCGTCTCTACACGCTCAGAACAATTACCACTACCAGGGGTATTCCAATTGCGCTTACTTTTCTTTTTTAATACTTTCGGAGTCCATCACGCTTGCCAAAATACGGTAAGCTCGATCGTCAACCGTTGCTGCTCGATCCACACTACGGCTGTACTGAGACGAGATCGATCCGGGGTTTCTCCTGAATAGAATATTTCTTCGTGTAGATGGTTATTCCTAATTGCAATTAAATTCTATCATAGATTGACGGGGACTCAAGTCCCTCGTGACGCTTGCCTAGGAAGAGCTACAGCCTCACTACGTTCTGAGTTTCTGGCATTCCGTGTTCTCCTGTCTATTTACCTTCTCACGGCAGAAGGTAAATAGACAGGTAGGCGCAAATGAAGGCAACATAGAGGTTAGGGTAAGAGTGGAGAGTAAGAGGCAAGTGTTGCCCGTCTTCGGGACTCTGATTCTGCTTTCACAAGTTAAGTTTATTTTTATTCTTCAAATGGGCGGTTGGGTCGAACTTTCGGTTCGCCAGCAGCAAAGGCTTTTCAATCGAGACAGGGAACCTCGGCATTATTGACAGAGGCTGTTTTCACTCAGGAATTAACGGACACAAGGACTAATGGCTAAACAACTCAACCTACTTTCCGGGCAAGTAATTTCTACGCCTCTGCACGCCGAGATGCAGCAATCGTACCTCGAATATGCCATGAGTGTGATCGTCGGGCGAGCTTTGCCTGATGTCCGCGACGGTTTAAAACCTGTTCACCGTCGAATTTTATATGCGATGCACGAACTCGGTCTGACGCCAGACCGACCTTACCGTAAGTGCGCCCGGGTAGTTGGAGATGTTTTGGGAAAATATCACCCCCACGGCGACCAATCGGTTTACGACGCTCTGGTACGCATGGTTCAGGAGTTTTCGAGCCGCTATCCTTTACTGGCGGGTCACGGCAATTTCGGTTCGGTGGACAATGATCCGGCGGCTGCTATGCGCTATACGGAAACTAGGCTGGCACCGATCGCCCACGAAGCTATGCTAACCCAAGTCGGCGAGGCAACTGTTGATTTTACTGGAAACTTTGACAGTTCGCAGCAGGAACCGACGGCGCTGCCTGCTCAGTTGCCATTTCTGTTACTCAACGGCTGTGCTGGCATTGCTGTGGGGATGGCAACTAATATCCCGCCGCACAATTTGGGGGAGGTGGTAGACGGTTTAATTGCTTTGATTGAAAACCCGGAACTATCCGACGAGAAGTTGATAGAACTGATTCCGGGCCCGGATTTTCCAACAGGAGGGGAAATCGTTGCTACAGAGGGCATTGTTGACGCCTACACTAAGGGCCGAGGCAGCATTGCGGTCAAGGGTGTGGCCGGGGTGGAAGAGGTGCCTGGTAATCGCAAGGTGCGTACTAAAACGGCGATCGTGGTGACGGAGTTTCCGTTTCAGGTAAATAAGGCGGCTTGGATTGAAAAGGTGGCGGAGTTGGTAAATGCTGGCCGCCTCGATGGTATTTCTGATTTGCGTGACGAGAGCGATCGCGAAGGCATTCGAGTGGTGATTGAACTCAAGCGGGAATTTTCCCCAGAAGCGGTTCTCGCTCGCCTTTACCAACAAACTGACCTGCAAACAAATTTTGGGGCGATTTTGCTGGCAATTGTCAACGGTCAACCGCGACAGTTGACGCTGAGACAATTGTTGCAGGAATTTCTGGATTTCCGGGAAGTGACTCTTACCCGCCGCTACAATTATGAGTTGCAGGCTGCGGAACGCCGCTGTCACATTGTCCAAGGCTTAATGTTGGCTTTGACAAATCTCGATACAGCGATCGACATTCTCAGAAATTCTCCTGACGGCTCTACTGCTAAGCAAACTTTGCAAGTTCGCCTCAATTTGAGCGAAAGTCAAGCTGATGCGATTTTGGCGATGCCTATGCGTAGGCTGACTGGTTTGGAAAGGCAAAATTTACAGTCTGAGTTTGATGAGTTGACGGCTAATATTCAAGAATTGCAGCGGTTGTTGAGCGACAGGCGCGAACTTTTGAAGGCTTTAAAGAAGGAATTTCGCTCGCTAAAACGCAAGTACGCTGACCCCCGCCGCACTAAATTCGCCAATGGAACCGCACGCGCAGCAAACGCCGAACCGCAATTTTCGGGTAAGAAAAATTCTGCGGTGAAGCAGTTGTCGCCTGCAACGATTCAGCCTAACTTATTGCCCGTTGTAGAGGCAGAGGAAACTATTGTTGAATTTTCACACAAGCAGTACGTGCGACGCTTGCCGGCTGGGGAAAGGCCGCGCTCGAAAAGTCGCGAAAAATCGGTTTCAGCTTTAGAAAAAAATGAAGATTTTATTGTGACGGCAAATCTGACAAAAACAGATCGCACTTTGGTCGTCTTAACTCCTAATGGCAAAGCTTACCCGCTGAAAGTGGCGGATATTCCTAGTAGTAGCGCCAAAGACCGGGGAACGCCGATCGTTAGTTTGTTGTCGCCGAGTGCTACTAAAGATAGTGCGGGTCGCGCTTTGTCAGAAATCACAGTTGCACACTTTATTTTGCCGGAAAATTCGGAAGCAGCAGATTTAGTAACTCTGACTCAGCAAGGGAAAATTAAGCGCTTGCCGATGCAGGAATTTGCTGATTTGACTAATCGCGGCGTTACTGTTGTTAAACTTAAGGAGGACGATCGGCTGCGCTGTGCGAGTCTGGCTAAAGTAGGCGAGCAAGTGGCGATCGCAACTTCAGGAGGCCGAGTCCTCCGGTTTGAGATCGATGATGAACAACTGCCGCCAATGGGCCGCGCGGCCCAGGGTTCTCAAGTCACCAGGTTGCGGAAGCAGGAAGAGTTGGTGGGTTGCATAACTCTCGACCCGGACGACAGTCTGGTGCTATTTTCCGAATTGGGTTGGGCAAAACGAATGCCTGCAGGTTCTGTCAGACTTACTAACCGGGGCGAAATTGGCACTCAAGCTTTTCGTTTCTCCGAGCCTAAAGATGCTTTAGTTGGCTTGCTGCAGGCTGTTCCGGGTACGGATGTTAAACTTTTTACTAATTCTGGCCGCCTGCTGCGATCTGCTATTGATGCTATAGCTTTTTGGGGGAAAGATGCTGCGGGCGATCGAGTTTTTGACCTCCATCCAGGTGAAAAAATTATCAAAGTTATCAGCAGTCAATAGTCATTGGGCATTGGGCATTGGGCATTGGGTATGGGGCATTGGGCATTGGGAATTAATCTGATTTCTGACCTCTGACTTCTAAATTCAACATCCATCCGTTAAATCATTTAAATCCCGTATACTGATCGTTGCCGAACTTCCTCCTTCCTTGAATACCTCAATTACCAATGCCCCATGCCCGTGCCCCATGCCCAATCTAAAATCTAAAACCTAAAATTGTTTGATGGCGCAAGTTTTATTAGAAAATATCTACAAAAGTTTTCCGCTCCGCCAAGGGGAACAGGAAAAAGAAGCAAACACCGTCGCAGAAAGTGTCTCGCCTGTGGTCGATCGTCCTTCGTCTAACAGCGTTTTGCGACGCATTAACCTAACGGTCGAAGACGGCGAGTTCATGGTGCTGGTGGGGCCTTCTGGCTGCGGAAAAAGCACTTTGCTGCGATCGATCGCCGGTTTGGAAGTTTTGACGGGCGGTAATATTTGGGTTGGCGATCGGCTCCTTAACGATTTGCCTCCTAAAGACCGAGATATCGCTATGGTATTTCAAAATTATGCTCTCTATCCTCACTTAACAGTTTACGATAATCTCGCCTTTGGATTGCGCCGATCGGAAAGGGAGAAAGACGAAAGAAGGAAGAAGGAAGAAGGAAGAAGGAAGAAGGAAGAGGGAAGAGGAAAGAAAGTAGAAGGGATAAGGGGGAAGATACAAGGAGAAGAACGAAGCATCCAGAATATAGAAAAAATTAGGAATAAGGTAGAAGAGGTTATTAATGATTTAGCTTCTAATTATTTTAAAAATCCTCTAAGTTATCCTTTGTTTGAGGACTTTTTAGGAGGAGCGACTCGCAAGTTGCCTCCGGGTTGGCGCTATTTGTCGGAACGGGAAAAATCCATAGGAAAACGAGTGCGGGAGGTAGCTGAATTATTGCAAATAGAATCTCTTTTAAATCGCTTGCCCAAACAACTTTCGGGAGGGCAAAAGCAGCGGGTAGCTTTGGGTAGGGCGATGGCTCGAAATCCTCAAGTTTTTTTGATGGACGAACCGCTATCTAATCTTGATGCGAAATTGAGGGCGGAAACTCGATCGCAAATTGTGCAGTTGCAGCGACAGTTGGGAACTACAACTATTTATGTGACTCACGACCAAACTGAGGCGATGACTATGGGCGATCGGATTGCTATTATGAATAGAGGTCAGCTTCAGCAAGTAGCTCAACCTCTAGAGCTTTACAACAAGCCGACAAATCTTTTTGTTGCTGAGTTTATCGGTTCTCCGCCGATGAATTTTTTGGCGGTGGAATTTAGTGCTCCGCTGTTGATTTCTCACCCGCAATTTCGCTTTACTTTACCCGATATTTGGGCAAAAAGTCTACAACAATATGACGGGCGAGGGCTTATTTTGGGCATTCGGCCGGAACATTTGAGCATTAACCCTCCCGCTACCAAAAATCTTTCGGTACAAGTGGAAATTGTAGAGGCTTTGGGACACGAAACTTATTTGGGGGTTTGTTTGACGGATGCTCCGGCGGTGCGGATGCAAGTGCGGGTTCCTCCTGAGCGATCTATCCGAGTTGGCGAGGAGCTTTGGTTGGCCATCGCCCATGACAAAATTCACTTGTTCGACTCTGATACCGAGTTGGCTATTTTTCCTCGTTAGGTAAAATCATCAAGGTCGATCGACCGTTGTGACCGATCGCACTAATCAC
The DNA here is from genome assembly GCF_036701355.1 of Microcoleus sp. Pol12B3. Taxonomy (NCBI): domain Bacteria; kingdom Bacillati; phylum Cyanobacteriota; class Cyanophyceae; order Oscillatoriales; family Microcoleaceae; genus Microcoleus; species Microcoleus sp. Pol12B3. The sequence goes on along the minus strand of NZ_JAUBQS010000039.1, from coordinate 28,261 downwards.
AAGCTTGCATTTTGATCGAGGAATGTTATATTTATTCACATAAGCCTTACACAAGTTAACGAAAGGAGTTCGCACTATGCAAGAACAAAAACGCAACGCTTGGAACTGGGGCTTCAGCGAAGGAGCCGAAAATTGGAACGGTCGTTTGGCGATGATTGGTTTCTCTGCGGCTGTCATCATCGAATTGGTTTCCGGTCAAGGCCTGCTTCACTTTTGGGGTCTGATGTAATTTTATAGTTAAGACTTTTGTGACACCGCAAAGGTTGGGAGTTCCGTGACGGACTCCCTAAATTTTGGCAGCGGGATTTTGGCAGCCAATAGTCGCTTGCTCCGGGCAGTTAGGAGCATAAAATTTAACAGCTATAGCCCAAACCGGGGCGGGGGGTCTCCCCCCCAAAAAAAAGAGTGCGAATCACTCTTTTGGGTGATGCTAGCAAATTACTCTAGCGGATATATTCTTTTAAGATGCTGTTGCGGTTGGGATGGCGTAACTTCCGCAGGGCTTTAGCCTCGATTTGGCGAATTCGCTCACGAGTGACGTTAAAGATTTGACCAATTTCCTCCAAGGTCTTCATCCGTCCGTCATCTAAGCCGTAACGCAGTCGCAGTACATCTCGTTCTCGGGGGCTGAGAGTATCCAAAACGCTTTCCAAGTCTTCCCTGAGCAAGTTTTTCGAGACTTGATCTTCAGGTGTTTCCCCGTCTGATTCAATAAAATCTCCCAGACGTGAGTCTTCCTCTTTGCCGATCGGAGTTTCTAGAGAGATGGGCAACTGTGCGGACTTAGCGATGAACCGCAACTTCTCGATAGTCATCTCCATGCGGGTAGCAATTTCTTCTTCCGTAGGCTTGCGACCCATTTCCTGAGACAGGAGTTTGGTAGTTTTCTTGATCCGCGAAATGGTTTCGTAAAGGTGAACCGGCAGGCGGATAGTGCGCGATTGGTCGGCGATTGCCCTGGTAATGGCTTGACGTATCCACCAAGTTGCGTAGGTAGAAAACTTGTAGCCTTTTTCGTGATCGAATTTTTCAGCAGCGCGGATCAGCCCCAAAGAGCCTTCCTGAATCAAATCTTGGAAAGACAAACCGCGATTCATGTATTTTTTGGCGATCGACACCACCAAACGCAGGTTTGATTGCACCATTTTTTCCTTTGCCCGACGGCCGACGTGGAGTCGGTGACGGAATGCAGGAAGTGCCATATCTACAGCATTAGCCCATTCGCTGTCTTTAGGTTCGCGGTTATACTCTTCGAGCAATTGTTCTCGAACTCGCTCTAATTCCAGCAAATCTGCAATCTTGCGCGCTAGTTCAATCTCTTCGTCAGCTCGCAGCAGTCGAATCCGACCGATTTCTTGCAGGTAAAGACGAATAGAGTCTTCAGTATAATGCTTTTTCTTTGCCTGTGCCCGACGGCGGGCTTTGGCGCCTTTGCCAGATTTAGGGTCTTCCTCAGATTGAGAGTCTAAGAATTCTTCTCGATCGTCTTCTTCGTCGATAAAGAGTTCTAACTCGCTCTCAGGTAGAACGCTTTCGGCGCCCCGAAGCAACTCGATTGTTTCCATTTCCGGTGTAATTGTGGTTTCGAGTACGGTGTTAGCCTGGATCATGCCGTCTTCCTCATGCTCCTGAATTAAAGAATAAATAACAGTGGAATAGTGTCGTCTGTTTGTAGTTTAGACAAGTTAGCCAGTATTGACATTCCCGCAGGAAAAAATAGTGGGATTTTCGGTCTGCTAGCTGAATCTGTTACCGAAATTGCACCATTTTTATGAGTCAAAGCTCGAGTTCGGGTTTGAAGCAGGCAGCGCATTCAATCGATCGCAGATTTTAACATCGCGACCTTAAATTGAGCTAGCGGCTTTTTTTTCGGAGCGAGTTACCACATCATCTGCAATACCTTGCCCAGAGAAGCAAACCATGAAGTGCGATCGATCGCACTTCCAAAAATACTGACTTTTTTACTCGGTACTTCGAGCTTTTACCCGTACAAGTTTTCCGGCACGGAACCCTCTAACTTTTGTATTGGAGGTGTCGAACTTTTGATTCGCCTTGCTTTCACTCTGGTTGTCAGACATGACAGTTGCACGGCAAGTTTTCGCCACCTTGGATGCTAGTCTGCTGCCTCAAATGCAACAGCAGAGGGTTGAAGCACCAAACGGGGAGAATCGGATCTTGCAAAGACCTTCCCGATTGTAGCCTTTCTCACAAAAAATGGAAGTTGTTTTCCATTGTTTGTCAAGAACTAGGAAAACTCTGTCAGCTTAGCTTGACAATACTAACTCATGTCCGGCTCTGCTAAATCCTGAGAACGGCCCGCAAAAACTTTGGCACGATCGAACGGCGCTGTTTTCTGCGTATATCTGGGTGAACGGCTGCGGCGTAGTTGGCCAGACACTTAGCAGACAATTTTTGAGTTGCCCAAATTGGAACCAATACAATCCGTGTAGATACACCCATCATTACCCTGTTTCCCTGAATTGAATCATACGCAATCTGCGATTGAATAAAGCTCGTAGCTTTAGTTTTAAGCCGGCCGCTCTGGATTAGAGACCGACTCTGACCCCCCATGAAGCGTTGCGGGTTGAGTAGTGCAACAGGGGCTTTCATTGTTAAGTTAGCTCAAATCTCAGAAATTGGGTTTAATTTTGACGTTAAATCACATTAAGTTCTTAACGTCACATTCTTATTTAAGCAGTTCGACACGAGTTTGTCGCGTCAATGGCAAAAACCACCCGGATAAATTCTACTAAGAGTTAACCCGCCGCGCAACTCTCGACTGCGGATTTCTCTAAAATTTTTTGGCTTTCAGTGCGCACTGTCGCGATCGCACTTTTTTCTCACAAACAACACAATTCGCCATCTTCCGGAAGTATAACTTCACGATCCCTTTAAATATATCGTGACACTGTGAAGATTCCATAAAGCCCCTCAATAAATTTTAGGTAGCATTCCCCAATTGTCTTGATAATTTCAAGCAGACGCAAAAAATTCCCCAGCGGATGTTGATGCAACTGCCTGATGATAACTCCGCCAGGGAAGAAAAATTTGCCAGTTAACGATGTGCTTGCTATGGTTAGAGAAGACCTAAACTCCAGGATACTTAAAGCAATGGAACGGTAGGACGTTGGTGCGATGCTCAAAATTTTGTTATTATTTACAGCGTCTCATCAGAAAGCACAGAGCCTTGCTTGATCCTCTGCTCTGGTTTAAATTATGTGGCTTGACCTTTAGAAGATGAAGCTATCAAGCAAAATTTCCGATCCGCGTCTATATTGACAACCCAACGAAGGTTGACTACCTAGAAAGAATTAACCTGATTGAGAGAAAGATATAGTAATTAATCGGGCAGAGATTACCATCTCTTTATATTGCCTGTTTCTAGTCAGGACTTCAGTTTTTTTTATATTTGTGAATAAGCACTAAAGTCCTGACTGCCAACTTAATTTAACCGCGAGACAAATTACTGCTGATTCCGCAGGCGAGGGTTGACAAATTCGTTTAATCCTTCCCCCACCAAAGACAGTCCCACCACCATTAAAGTCATCGCCAAACCGGGAAACAAAGCCGTCCACCAAATGCCAGTAGGTAGCGCATCTAAAGCTAAACGCAAGTCGTGTCCCCATTCGGGAGTTGCTTCGGGAAGTCCTAATCCGAGAAACCCCAAACCTCCTAATGTTAAAATTGCATCGGCAGCGTTGAGCGCAAACAGCACAGGTACGCTCTGAATCACATTCAGAAACAGGTAGCGCGAAAGCACTGTCCAAGTGTCAGCACCCATTGCTCGCGCGGCTTCGACAAACAATTCGGTTTTGACGCTGACGGTGTGATTCCTGACGACGCGGTAGTACTGAGGGATGTAGGAAATGCTCAGGGCGATCGCAGCATTCAAAACTCCTTTCCCCACTACAAACGCTAGCGTCAAAGAAAGTAGCAGCCCCGGCAAAGTATAAATTGTATCCATTAAAAATAACAACACTCGATCGAGCTTACCGCCCAAATAACCGCTAACCAAACCCAGCGGCACACCGATAAACAAACTCAAAGCAGTGGCTAAAATTACCACTTGCCAAGCCGCGCGAGAAGCAAACAGCGTGCGGGAAAACACATCGTAGCCGCTGCGGCTAGTACCGAACCAATAATTCGCCGAGGGCGGTTCGTGGATGGGGTTAATCAAAGCCTCGGTAGGATTTTGCAGCCATCCCCAAGCTTGCATAGCTGGAGACAAGGTGGCTACCAATACAAACACGGCTGTTATTGTCAAACCTGCCCACATCATTTTCATTGACAGGCTTGAGGGCGAGGCACTGTTGAGAAATCGCGGCAGTCGGAGACGGCTTTGAGCCATAATGACGATCGACCTATATAAGACTTTTCGATTTTAGTAGCACTCAGGCGAAAAAACCCGGAACGGTCAAAAATCCTCTTTCTCATTCGCCAAACACTCGCGACAAACCGGGTTTTTTTGCGCGATGCGGCTAAAAAAAATCGGTTTCTCCCCTGCACGGGACTGGCGCGCAGGGGAGAAACCTGGTTTTTGGCAGGTGGGACGCAAGTCGAGTTTAGGTTAAATCTCTCTTAGCGAACCTCAAATCTAAAATCGATCGAATTCCTACAAATTACTGGCAATTAACTCGCGGTACTGGCTTTTAGGCTTAACTCCTTTGAGCTCAGCTACCAAATCTTTGTCTTTGAAATACTGAATCGTCGGCGTACCGATCACGCCAGCATTTTCAGCAATTTCTGGATCTTCTTCGATGTCAATTTCCACGTAGTGGATCTTGCCCTCGAACTCATCTACTACTTTGCTCAAAATCGGCTTGAGGCTGTGGCAAGGCCCACAACTCGGAGAGGCATATTTGACCACAATCAGTCGATCGCTATCGTGGAACAACTTCCGCAAAGCATAACCTCCTTCGTGGCGCGTATCTTGGATATCAAAGTTCTCGCTGGTTTTGCGTACTTTTTGAGCTTCCGGCGCTGCGACGGGTTGCTCGGATTCCTCGGCTTGATGGAATTCCTGAGCTAAACCATTGGACGACAGCCACCTTTCTGCCAGCATCGCCCCCATACAACCGCTACCGGCGGCGGTGATGGCTTGGCGAAACTCGTGGTCTTGCACGTCGCCGACGGCGTAAACTCCCTCGACGCTGGTTTCTACCGAACCGTGCTTGGTAACGATATAGCCTACTTCGTCGAGTTCTAGCTGACCTTGGAACAGTTGAGTGTTGGGAGTGTGACCGATCGCGTAAAACAATCCCTTCACCAGCAAATCGCTTTCGGCACCCGTCTCAATATTTCTAATTCTCACCCCGTCCATTTTTCCGCCCGGTTCGCCCAAGATATCCACTGCTTCGGTGTTCCAGTGCACGGTAATTTTAGGGTTGCTCAGCACTCGGTCTTGCATGGCTTTGCTGGCGCGCATTTGATCGCGCCGCACCAGCATATGTACGTGAGAGCCGTATTTTGTCAAATAAATAGATTCTTCCGCTGCTGTGTCGCCTGCGCCGATTACAGCTAAGTCTACTCCTTTAAAAATTGGGGTAGCGCCGTCGCAAATCGCACAGGCAGAAATGCCGTGACTCCAAAATACGTGTTCGCTAGGCAGCCCCAGCCGTTTCGCCGTCGCGCCTGTAGCTATTACTATCGTGTGGGTTTTGATTTCTCTGTCTTCCGATCGCACTGTAAACGGCCGCTTGGTCAAATCCACAGAAATTACATCTTCTGTGTATAATTCTGCACCCCAGCGCACTGCTTGAGCTTTCATCCGATCCATGAGTGCCGGCCCGGTGATCCCTTCAGGGAAACCGGGGAAGTTTTCTACTTCTGTGGTGGTCATCAGTTGACCGCCGGGGACGCCTCCGGCTTGGTAGCCTTCAAAGACTAAGGGTTTCAGGTTTGCCCTCCCGGCGTAGATGGCTGCTGTATAGCCTGCGGGCCCTGAGCCGATAATTACTAGGTTTTCTACGGTTTCGTTGGTCATAGCTATTTACTTAAACTCATAACGACTTCGTTTTACTAATTTTAGCAGAGTTCGATCGAGTTTGGTTGGATGTCATTGGGCGATCGAGCATCTGTATCTATTTTTGAGGGTCGATCGGTCTTCGGGGCAATTACAACTATTTTAATAAGCAAAAACAATCTAAAAATCGATTTAGTTTTAAATGTTCGATCTATTTTGACTGCTGAAATCTTAAGAAAACCTAAAGATGACCCAAATTATTGACTTCATTCTCAATTATTTTACCTATTTAGTTGCTTTGAGGCTTATGGTAAGATTTTCACAATCCAGGGGCATTATGACTAATTTAAATTTTTGGCGCTGAAAGCTTTTAAAATCGTAAAATTAACGAACTCTGCAAATGTAACAAGTACAATTATTTATGCAAAATCCGCATTTTATGGTTTAAGAATTGTAAAGGATATTTGGGTCAATTTGACAAAGTACATGATTAGTGGTATGTAAGGTGCGGTCGGGGGGAAATTCGATAGAACTTTTTAACCGCTTCGGAAGCACAGGCGGGACGGCCGTGCCACGATTAACATAGAATTTTGTATTTGTATCTGAATGGATAAAATCAAGATATTGTTTGTGTGCAGCCGCAATAAGTGGAGGAGTTTGACTGCCGAGAAGATATGGGAGAATGTTAGCGGCTACAGCGTGCGATCGGCTGGAACGGAAAAAGGTGCAAGAATTAGAGTAACTGAGGGTCTTGTAGGTTGGGCAGATGTGATATTTGTCATGGAGAAGAAGCATGGCGATCGACTCCGCAGCAAATTCCCGGAAAGTCTCGAAGGCAAGAAAGTTATTTGTCTGCAAATCCCGGACAATTACGAATATATGGAACCGGAGTTAGTCGAGCTTTTGCAGGCGAAACTTAACCCCTATATAAAAATGCCAGATAATGAGATAAATTTTATGCAGCGAGTTTTGGAACCGGAAGTGATGGATTCCTTGGAAGAGGCGATCGAATACGATTCGATGGACTTTGCTGAGGTTAATGCTGCTTTTGCTCAGAGTGCTGCGGCGTTGGGACCGATTTTTGGAAACGTTTTGGATGCGGGGACGGGTACCGCGAGAATTCCGATCGCCCTTTGTCAACTCCGGCCAGTATGGAAATTGACTTGCATTGATTTGTCGGCAAATATGCTGAAAGTCGGGGCGGAAAATGTGGAAAAGGCGGGCGTGCGATCGCAAATTAGTCTCGAATTAGTCGATGCTAAGGCCATGCCGTATCCAGACAGTTATTTTGACATGGTGATTTCCAACAGTATTATCCACCATTTGGCAGATCCGCTGCCATTTTTGCGCGAAGTCAAGCGAGTCTTAAAACCGAACGGAGCAATATTTTTGCGCGATTTACTCCGACCTATGGATGAGGCAATGAGGGTTCATTTAGTCGAGATCTATGCGGGAGATTGCAACACGCATCAGAAACAGTTATTCAGCGATTCCTTGCAAGCAGCATTTACGCTGGATGAAGTTGAGGAGATGCTCCGAAATGCCGGGTTGGATGGGTTGAGGATTTATGAATCTTCAGACAGGCACTGGACGGCGGAGCGTGCTTGGTGCGAGTCTTTGTAGGCACGGGACGATCGTCCGATAATATTTTATACGCAGTATTGCACACCTTCAAGCTAAATACTTGTCCAAATCTGACCAACTGCGAAACTGACCCACGACGCTTCTATTGTCAATTGGGAAGCAGGCGAACAATAACCTAGGAATTCAGACGCTGTTTGTAAGGCATAATCGATTCATGTTCCTTTCCAAAATTGTCTAATCAATTTATTGTTTAGTCAAGATGCTTAAGCATCTTATTATATAAAAAATGTGCGATCGAAGTTATGCCGAAAAAGCCTGTTCCGCGACCAGAAGATGAAGAGTAGCATTTGAAGAAGCTCAGGGAAGAACTGGAGATGAGTCAGGAAGATTTGGCGCGAGAGCTTGGCGTTTGGTCGCAAACAATCAGTGGTTGGGAGTTGGGAAAGAACGTGCCGACGTTCACCGTCAAGCAGATGAAAGCTTTGGAGAAATTTCTGGCTAGCATCGGCAGGTCGATCGGCGATTTGCCAGCCAATCTGTGATGGAAACGATTTTCCAATCTAAAATCCATCCGTATCTAAAATTACTCGATCGCGCCCTCGGTTTTTAGCTTGATAAAGCGCGCGGTCTGCCGCTGCAATCAAGTTTTTTTGTGCTGCAGACGATCGAGGAAATGTACTCGCTACCCCCAAACTCAGCGTCACGAGAGAACCCACCGCAGAATTAAGGTGTTCGATTTCTAGTTCTTTTACGCAAACTCGAATTTGCTCTGCAATCCAAACAGCTATTTCAGACGAAGTGCGGGGTAAAATTACCGCAAATTCTTCACCTCCGTAACGGGCTACTAGAGTGTCCCCCGAAACTTTGCCTGCTGAGTAATTTACCGCTGCCAAAATAGCTTGGGCTACCTGCTGCAAGCAAGCATCTCCCGCCTGATGTCCGTAAGTATCGTTGTATTTCTTAAAAAAGTCAACATCGCATAAAATTAAAGATATTTCTGCTGCGGCTGCTCCCAATTCTAGCCATTTTTCCTGTAAGTATTCGTTAAAACAGTGGCGGTTGGCAATCTGAGTTAACCCATCTAAGTTGGCAAGGCGATATAATTCGGAATTAGCTGCTTTTAATTGAGAATTAGCTGCTTCTAGCTCGGATTGCGTAAGCGATAAATTGTAATAAAGTTCGCTCATAGACCAAGTAGCTTGTTGGTGAATTTGGGATAAAGCTACCCACAGTTGATGCACGTCTAAAAGTCGGTAAACTTGAGGTTCTAACTGCACAACAATCGGCTCGTAAAGCTGTTCCGGCGGTCGGTGTACGGAGCGCTGAGCTGCCAGGACAATTAAGGCTACTCCTGGTAAAATCAAAATATCGCTTTGAGCTATTTGATACAAGGCTATAATCGGTCTGCAAGCAAATATATCTACTCCGTAAGGGCGGCTCATGCGTTCCATAAACCGCCGACGGGATATCATCCCTAAAAATTCCCCATTTACGGTCAAGATAACTCCCGGAAGCAGGGGGTGAGATTAAAAAAAACGAGCTACTTCTTTGGCGAGATATGAGGAGTCAACCTGAAAATTGAATAGAGCCAGATCCTTAAGAGTAGACTCTAAAGATAAATTGTTGGGTGAGTTTTCTGGCGAGTTAGACGGCTCAATAAATTCAACAGACACAGCGCAGATCCGAATAAACAATAAAGCAGCAACAAAGCTAGTCTCAACTATTAACTTATCTTAGTATTTGTTTTTTACCATTGGCTGTATTTTGACTACACTATACATTTAAGGGAATAAGCTCATGCTTTAGTTTATGCCCAGCCTGCATTGCCTTGCATTGCCTTGCATTGATGCCTCCTCAATCAATTAGAGATTTATTGAATTATTAGTCATTTTTAACTGTTTGCTTTTTGCAGGGTAAAAAAACGATTTTACCGCCATTTCTCAACTCATTCACGGGTCACACAAACTCAATAAATCAGGTTTTTATAACTAGGTTTTGCGTAATAAAAAAACGCGGTGTCTGCCGCTGTTTTTAACTCAAAACTCACCACTCAACATTCCCTCACCACCCCCAAGTTCCTGGTCCTCCCTTAAACGGGCCAACAATATCTTTGGTAATCCAGCCACCGTAAAAATCCCCTGGTTGAGATTGCACTAATTCCCCGTCCACATAACAGGCATCCATCTTGCTCGGATAAAAAGCCACATAATCTTTAATAGCTGCAAAAACCTGATTGGGATTGGGATAAAACCAAGCTGCATTTACTACTTCTTTCGACTCTACCGTCACAGTGTAATAACTGGCTTGTCCCTTCCACTCGCACCAAGAACCCCGTAAAGTTTTGTGCAAATATTCCATTTTGATGTCATCGGGGCAGATATAGTAGGCAGGAGGGTGACTTGTCTCCAATACCCGCTGAGGACGGCGCGTATCGGCGATCGTCACTCCATTAAAAATTATCTGTACGTGTTTGGTCGATTCCTCAAGCCGAGGGGGACGTGGGTAATCCCAAACAGACTCTTGACCAGGACCGGGATCTATTCGATCGAAGTTCATTTGCACCATCTCCCCTGGAAAAAAACACTTAGCGACTTAGCATTACAATTTAATGTACCCTTAATCGAGTCGCTACTTCAGAGCAAACCAGCTTTTTTCAACTCTTCGTAATATGAGTATTCGCGGTATAGATGTTTCCGACTACCAGCCCAATGTCAATTGGCCAGCAGTTGCCCGGGATGGTATTGTCTTCAGTTTTGTCAAATCGACGGAAGGTGCCACGTTAGTTTCCCCAACTTTCGCTCGCAATTGGGCGGCGATGAAAGCGGCGGGGATTCAACGCGGTGCTTACCACTTTTTTCGACCTGCAAGCAGCGTTCAAGAACAAATCGATTTGTTCCTCAAAACTGTCAAACTCGAAGTCGGGGATTTGCCGCCAGTCTTGGATATGGAAACTACAGGCGGTTTGAGTGTGGATCAATTTTGCGATCGAGCCGCAATTTGGCTAGAAGCAGTCGAAAAAGCCACCTTGATGCGGCCGATTATCTACACCTACCCCGGTTTCTGGGACAACCTGGGGACAAAACGGTTTGCCGATTACCCACTGTGGATTGCTCACTACACCACTGCTGAGGAACCTTGGGTTCCCGGCGGCTGGAAAACTTGGACTTTTTGGCAGTACAGCGACACAGGCACCGTGTCCGGCGTTTCGGGCAATGTAGACACCAATATTTATGAAAGTGTCCGAGAAGGTGCCGTAAGTTATAAAGTGGCAGACATCCAGAGGGAATTAAGAATTAAAGGTTTTTATCCAGGTGCGATGGATGGTAAATTTGCAGCCACTACCACAGCGGCGCTCATCTCGTTTCAGAAATCTCAAGGTCTCAATCCAGACGGCATTGCAAGTCTCCAAACCTGGGCCGCTTTGATGCGAAAATCTCCCAAAGTAGTTGTCCCCCCTCCAGCGCCGACTCCCGCTCCAACTCCCCCTCCCATATCAGCCGTGCGGCTGACTCAGGTATTTTCGTCTTATCGAGCTAGCGCTAGCCAAGATACTGCCTTAATTTGGCTGCAAAGTCAAGTTTCTACCTCTATTTTAGGGGAATTCGCTCAAAAATGGCGGGCAACTACCTTACCTCAAGACAGTAATTTGCGATTGATAGATGTCGGCAAATTTTATCGCGGTTTAGCACAACAAGACCAAGCTTTAGATTGGCTGCAAAAACAAATTTCTCCGGCTATTATTGCCGAGTTTGCCCAAAAGTGGCGCTCTCAATCTACTGGCACTAATTCTCCGATTCGGTTAATAGATGCGTGCAAATTTTATCGGGCCGCACCCCAGCAAAACCAGGCTTTAGATTGGCTGGAAGGGCGAATTTCGCCGACCATTCTATCGGAGTTTTTTCGCAGGTGGCAGAATGCCAATCGATTATAGATTATAGATTTTAGATTTTAGATTGACTCTACAGATGAATCTTGCGGTTTGACCTTTTAGAGGGGAAATCTACTCTAAAGATGAGTCTGGGGGTGCTCGATTTGAGATGTGAGCTTTTTGATTGGAGATTGACTCCACAGATGAATCTGCGAGTTGAAGTCCTCTATAATGGAAAGGCAGGGAAATCTTGGTATCTGAGATGTAAGATTGACTCCCCATCAAAATTCGTCAAATCCTCTCCCTCTGTGCCCGCATCCCCATCGGACTCTGTAACATAACAGACAATCTCTCGCTTAGCTACAGCTTACTGCCATCTTTGACGCCAAGAGAATTATCTGATAAAGTTATAGCCAATATCAAGGTTTTTTAATCTTATTCGCAAAAATCCAGTGCCGTGCCGAGCTGGTAAGCTGGGCCGAAAATAGCGCCTGCACTCCAATTACCCGCGATCGAACATTTAAAACTAAGCGGGCAGCCTGTAACAATTATATCTATGGAAATCTCCTTTAACATCACCCTGTTGATGGTCATGACCGTCATCTGTGGCATCAGCGCTCAAGTTCTCGCCGCTTATTTGAAAGTTCCGGCGATCGTCTTTTTGCTGCTGTTTGGAATTTTAGCCGGCCCAGACTGCTTCGGAGTGCTGCACCCCAATCTGCTGGGCAGCGGTTTGGAAGTTATGGTATCGCTTTGCGTAGCGTTAATTCTGTTTGAAGGCGGCTTGAATTTGGAATTGCGAGATTTAGGAAAACTTTCCGGCAGCATCCGCAATTTAGTTACCGTAGGCACTTTAATTACGCTAATAGGCGGCGGAATGGCCGCACACTGGTTGGGGGAATTTCCCTGGCCGATCGCATTTTTGTATGCTTCTCTAGTAGTAGTCACAGGCCCGACAGTAATCGGCCCTTTGCTCAAACAAGTATCGGTTGACAAACAAGTCGCAGCTTTGCTAGAAGCTGAAGGCGTTTTAATCGACCCTGTCGGAGCAATTCTGGCGGTATTGGTGCTGAATATTATTTTAAACGGCAATGCTGATTTGGTGGTTTTGTTCCGAGATTTAATCGTGCGGCTTTTCGTTGGCGCAGTCGTCGGAGTTGCGGGCGGTTGGTTGCTGGGATTCATTCTCAAGCGATCGCAATTTCTCTCCGAAGACCTCAAAAACTTAGTAGTTTTAGCCGGTTTGTGGGGGTTTTTCGGTTTAGCAGAAGAAATCCGCAGCGAATCGGGACTGATGGCAACTGTCGTATCGGGCATCGTCCTCAGAGCCGCTGCTGTGCCGGAAGAAAGGCTGCTGAGGAGGTTTAAAGGTCAACTGACAGTCTTGGCTATTTCCATGCTGTTCGTGCTGCTGGCGGCCGATTTATCCCTCGCTAGTGTGGTCGCCCTCGGTTGGGGAAGTTTGTTTACAGTTTTAGCTTTAATGTGGGTAGTGCGGCCGATCAACGTTTGGCTGTGTACTTGGAACAGCGGACTGAATTGGCGGCAGAAATTATTTGTTTGTTGGGTAGCGCCGAGGGGAATTGTCTCAGCGTCGATCGCATCTTTATTTGCAATTTTGCTCACCCAGCGGGGAATCAACGGCGGCGACTCGATTAAAGCCTTAGTTTTCCTAACAATTATTATGACAGTTTTCGTCCAGGGACTAACGGCCGGACGGATGGCTCAACTTTTGGGCATCACCTCAAAATCTGCAACCGGTGCTGCAATTGTGGGGTCAAATCCTTTGAGCAGATTAATTGCTCGCTTGTTTCAAGAACGGGGAGAATCGGTGGCAATTATCGACACGAACCCGGAAGCTTGTGCACAAGCAGAACGAGAGGGTTTGCGGGTGTTTTTGAGCAGTGCTCTCGACCACAGCGTGTTAGAAGAAGCCGGACTAGAATCGATGGGAACTTTTCTGGCAATGACTAATAACGGCGAGGTAAACTTAGTGTTAGCTCAGCGGGCGGCAGAAGAGTTTGCACCGCCGAGGGTTTTGGCAATATTTCCCAAAGATCCGCAAGCAAATACGCCTGCAAATCCGACTAAAATTAATCAAGCTTTTGTCTCGGATTTGTCGCTGAAGGATTGGAACGAATATTTGAGCGATGGTGAAGTAAAATTGGGGGAAACTGAGTTAAAAACAGAGGGATTGCAGTTTCAGATTGCTCACTTACAAGCTTTGGTTAAAGCCGGGGAGTTGGTGCCGCTGCTGCTGGAAAGGCAAGGATACTTGCAAGTAGTGTCGGCGACTCAGATTTGGCAAGCAGGCGATCGAATAATTTATTTGTTGTACGATCCGACGCCGAAATTGTTGAAAAGATTGTCTGGTTCGTCTCAGTCTCGTTTGACTTTGGAAAAGCATCAGGTAGTTGAAGAAGTGCCGATTCCTGCTGCGGTTTTAAAGCAGGTTTTGGAAGAAAAATCAGTAATAGCCAAGGAAAAGGAAATTTTGCAGCCACCAGTTTCTAGGTAGGGCATTAATCCTAGGTCTGACTAGCGCTAATACCAAGCCTGAAAAATTATTGCTACCATAGAATTTTTGGGTTTGTTTCGTCCATTCAATGTGTAGGGTGCGTCGCCGAAAAAAAGTCGATTAAATTTAGGGATTGAGCCAGCTACGCACCCGAAGATTACTGTTGCACGATTGGAAAAATGGTATAAAATCTAGGCGTCCAGCAAGAAGAAGGATAATTTTATGACAGCAGAAGGTTCGTATCAAGCAAGTACGTTCAATCGAGACCTTGAGACAGAAATCCAGCGGTTAAAAGCTCAAGTTCACCTCAGTTGGGCAAAGGAAGCGCGCACTTTAAAGTGGTTCGGCTTGACCGACGGGATGAATGTTATGGAAGCGGGTAGCGGGCCGGGATTCTTCACGGAAAAACTTGTAGAATTCCTGCCCAACAGTTCGATAACAGCGGTAGAAATTGACCCCGTACTGCAGGAAAAAGCAGCAGAATATTTGCACCGAAAAGCGGACGGTCGAGTAAATTATGTGCAAGCATCGGTTGGGGATACGGGTTTACCTACTAACAGTTTTGATTTCGCGATCGCCCGTTTGCTGTTCCTTCACCTCCCCGATCCTGTCGCAGCAGCTAGAGAAATATTCCGCATCTTGAAGCCTGGGGGAAAACTGGTAATTATCGATGCCGATGGGGATCTGTTTTGGCTGACAGATCCACCTTTGTCAGTGGAGACTCTCAAGAAGAAATTAAACCAGGTAACGGCATTGCGGGGTGGCCATGGATACTTTGGACGACATCTGTGTCGGCTTCTGAAAGAAGTTGGATTTGTTAGCGTTGATTTAGAAGTGGCTGTCAGCCACAGCGATATTATCGGAATTGAAGCATTTGAATCTTTGCTGGACTCCGGGCCCATTTTACAAATGGTCAAACAGGGGTTGATTTCAGAGTCAGACATAGAAAGCTACCTGGTTTCGCGGGATGAATTTTTAGCTGCGGGCGATAGACGATTAATGATGAGTTTTTGGCTAATGGCTTGCGGGGAAAAAAATGAATAAAATTAAGGCAATTTTTTTCACTAAACGTTGATATTCCGCTACAGCGAAGCTTCTAGCACTATCGCTAAATTCGCAGCTAACAAAGCAAACTTATCTAACAGTAAAACAAGAAAAACTTCCGAATAAATTCTCCCCTCAGCATTAGGTTAAAACTTCACCTATAGCTCTAGAATCGTATCCGCTCAAATCGGGTAGAATCGTTCTGGTCAAATCGAGTCAACAGTCAACCATCACGGATGCTGCCACCGAACTCGATCTAATTCATCTGCGTTAATCTGTGTTTATTTGCCCTCATCTGCGGTTTTAAAAAGAGAAATTTTCGGATCGCAGATGACAATGGATTGACGCAGGTTCACGCAGCTCAACAGAATAGACATAGGAATAATTCCGATCCTAAAAGATTTCATATAAAAGCTATAAAATTTCCTCTTTCTGAGCTTAGTAACTTGACACCTACCAATCTAACAAATCCTGGGAGCCGATCGCGCAAAGGTTGTTTGTGAGAGTCAATTGTTGTCTGTCACATTTTAGCTTAACCAATCAAGCCGTTAGCGAGGCCCTCGTAGTCGATCGTACTTTTTACCACCTCCTCAGCATTCAACCCACTTGCCGAATTCCATTAAGAAACTCTGTCCTTGCCTCAATCCTTGAAGGCATTAAAACGCAGCGTACCAACAATTCTAAATCCAACTCCGGCAAAAACTCGCTTCTTGAAACTTGCTCGTAATCATCCTCGCGCAGCCGATAGACAGCAAGCTGATTATTTTCCCAAAACCAAACTTCCGCAATGCGAAGTCGCAGATATTTAGCTAGTTTATTTGTGCTACCGCTAGTAATCGTTACTTCCACGGCTAAATCGGGATGTTCTTTTCTTGAACCTATATAATAAGACTCGTCTGGTTCAAATGATACATCTCTTGCCCGGTTTCTGCGAGTCGCACTACCTACAGGAATATATTCAATTCCCATTTCACAAAAGTAGAGTTGTAGCAAAAAATTAAGAATACAACTGATTGTCTCATGTGCTTCACCCAGTGTCATAAACTCGATCCACCCATCAAGATAAGTTATCCGCAAACCCGGAGAGTCTGCCATTAAAGATTCGAGATCCTCAAATTGCTCCCAAGTATAATAACCGGGGAGAAGCAATCGCTGTTCCGCAAGCGTACCTTTTTCTTCTAAAAGTTGTGCAGTCACAGGTATCACCATCCTATTTTAAATATTACTAGCCCCTACCCAGGACAAACCAGGCAGGGGCATTCACTCATATTCTAACTTAATGAACTAGCTCGATCGCCCTTTTAGTCAACGCCTCAGCAGTCAACCCATTAAACGCCATCAACTGACCAGCACTAGCAGTCGTTTCCCCCCGCTTCCAAGCGAAAGTATCCCGCTTGCAATTGCTGCGGAGCATCACAGGTTCCAACATCCCAGAAGCACCGCCTGTCACGCCAATCAAAGCATCTCCGCCAAACAATTCGGCAAATTTCTCATCGCTCAAAAAGCCGCCGTCAGCTTCCGAACAAGTATCCCAAGCAACATCGCTAGCACGGTACAAACGCCGGGGATTCACAACAGAAACAATCCGCACTCCAATCCCTTCTGTTTCCAAAAATGCCGCCGCTTCAAACACTGGCATTAACGTCATGTCGCCGACAACTGCAAACACAACTTTCTTGCTCCCCCCTTGATTGTGGGGAGCTTGCGGGGAATCGACTTCGTGCAGCACTATTGCACCGTCTTGCAAACCTTGGCGAGTCTGTTCAAAAGTAGTGCGAATTGGCAGTGGCGACTTGCTTGCAGTAATCACAACTCCCTTATTTTTAGCAGTCAAAGCCCACTCATAACAAGCTTGAATGCTGTTAGCATCCGGTGGAAACAAAGGAAACACATTTCCGTTCCGCATCATCGCCGCAAAATAAGCCTCAATTTCCGGCCGCTGGTGCGTCCAACCGTTCCGGCCTTGTTCCAATGCACCCGCTGTAAATAAGGTGACAGTTGCCGGAGTTGGACGGCGCAATTCTGCCATTGCTTGGGTTACAGTTTGCCAAATTGGTAAACCGTTAATGGCAAAAGATTCGTAGGAACACCACAAACTCCGCGCTCCAAATAGCGATAAACCTACGGCTAAACCGGCGCAAGCATCTTCGCTCAAAGGTTCGTAAACTTGACCGTTGGGCGATTGATTGTAGAGGTCATCTGTCGTGGGGTGAATAATCTTGAGAGCTTGGTTGATATTGGCAATTGCCGATGCTTCATTGCCGTCAGCATTAGTGACAAGAAAAGTACGATCGCGCTCGCCAACTTTCCCTACCAAAAACCCCATTGCTGTTGTCGAAATCTTCGGTTCTCCCCCAACCGCAAATTCTTCCAAAGGTAATTCGCCTAAATCTGCCAGCGGCAATGTAAACTCAGTAACAACTGTTTTCGCCGCCGGCCCGCCGCCCGCACGCTCGCAATTTGTCCGCACCAACTCCCAAGCACCAGCAGTCAAAGCGCGCTCTTTTAAAGCACTGATAATGTGCGGAGCATCCAGCGTATCTTTCGGATAAAGGTTGTGAGATTTTGCGCCGCGCGCGTGGACGCCGGCACCTTTCAACTGTTTGATGATAAATACAGTTAATTTGCCGCCGAGAGCAGATTTTGCCGCTTTGTCAACTCCTTGTAAAACAGCTTTGGTAAATGCCATACGCTGTTCGAGGGAAAAAGCAGTGCTGTCAACATAATCTTCCGGTTGATTTTTATCGTCAAATTCCTTAGCATCAACTAAGATAACTTCTTCAAAACCGTTGCCTTGCCAATAAGCAATCATTTCAGCATTAGTTTTAGTCGAAACCATGCTGTGATGTTCCTGAGAATATCCGTTCCAAACCAACACAGGCAAAAAGTTAGTAACACTCGGATAAGCAGTGTGGAAATGCGCCATGCTGCTCATCGGATAGGGTTCGCCCATGCCGCCGTCGCCCATTGTGAAAGCAAACAGTTTTTCGCGGTGCAAAATCGCTCCAGCCATTGCGAAATGCTGCCCTTGTCCGAGGGGACCGGCCGGTGCTAAAAGGCCGGGAATGAAACCGGAAAGATGCCCTAACAAACCGTCTTTTTCTCGGAATTTATCGCGCATTTGCTGCACGTTAACAATTCCCATATCCTCTAAAGATCGATCGAGAAACATGGCACTGTAAAAGCCAGGGGCGTGATGGCCGACTTCGGTGACAATGTTCTTGTGTCCGAGCATCACCAAAGCGGCATAAGCCTCAGCTTGGCTAGCAAAACCCCCCGGATGTCCCGATGCCTTGCTGGCGGTAACTTGCAGCGTCAGGTAGCGCAGGGCGTCTGCTCCCAGCATCGTTTGAAAGACGGCGACGGGATCGGCAGGATCGGCGATCGACTTGCTCCCCTCGGCGATCGCAGGTGCTTTCCCATAAGTCTCAAAACCAGGGAGTGTTTCCGAAAAATATTGAATGCCTTCGCAAAAAGCGGGCGTTGTTGACGTTGCCTGCGGGGTAGTTGCTGTCATGCTTGATACCTAAAAAATTTGAATTCGATTAATGTAAGAGTAATTTTATAGCTTCCGCGTTCCAAAAAATCATGAGTTCTATTATGTCAGTGATAAATAAGTAAAATATCTCAATTTTTAAGCTAACAAGTAGTTGTTTGAGAACCCCGACTTTTTGCATAAGTCGGGGTTCTGTGTTTACCCATTACTAATCCATCTCAACTCCCAAATCTAAAATTGTTCCAGCCGTTCCCGGACATCGATATAAAGCGCAGTACCGCTTTCAGAAAGAGAAGGCACAGCCTTTTGATTCCCCAGCCAAACAAAAAAACTGCTAAGTGCAGGAGTCGGATCTTGATCGCGGCGCAGCGTGTAGATCAAACCTTCGCAAGGCCCATTAACGCGGCTTGTAGTGCAAATCGCTTTCTGGTTATTTACAATACCCACCGTGACATAATTTAGCTGTTTATTTCGGTTATAATTTTCAAGGCGCTGAGTCACTTGTTGGCAGCGAGTTAGAGGATCGTAGCCCGAACTAGAAAAGAAATTAGAATTCCAGCGAATCCAAGGCTCCCTGAACCCTTGCGGATTTTGATACACAGTCACGGGCTCGCCCGTCGAGGTATCGCACACAAATCCTCCATAACCCAGACTCGGCTGGTTTTGACCAGAGGCGGTGCTGATTGAAAGATTGCTGAGAATATCAAATCCGTTACGCTTATTTTGTGATAGCAACTCCCTAAAAGCATCGATCGGGATTGCCGCGTTCAACCCCGTTTTTATCTCCTCAATCTGACCGTTCCACTGACTTCTAATTGTGCCAACAGTATCCCCCTGGCCGTGAATTCCTACCACCCTGCCATCAGCATCAAATACAGGCCCGCCACTCATCCCGCGCCTGGTTACAGCTTGGTAGCGCAGACGATACCCCGATGAGGCGGTCCCCAAGCGAGAAGAGATGATACCAGCAGTAAACTCAAGTTTTCGTTCAAATCCCGAAATTGGCAGCGGATAGCCAGAAACGTAAATAGCAGAACCAACAACAGCACGTTCTGACTGGCCCATTGGTGCTACTGGATACTGTTCTCGGCTCTGAAACTGTATCAATGCCAAGTCTATATCCCTGTCATTTTTCGGTAGTCGCTGTATTCTAATCGCAGCATAGTCCTTCTCCAAATGAGTGCGAATGCTGTATTTTTGAGCGAGGCTTGCCACTACATGATTAGCTGTCAGAACAGTGTAAATATTACCCTGTTTGGCAATAATTACTCCCGATCCGCTAGCAAAAAACCCCAGCGTATTGTTGACTTCCACAGTTGTCAAGGTCGCTAGCTGGGCAATTTCTTCGGCTGTTTTGGCACAGGCAGCATATTGTTGGCTGACAACCGCCGTCACTGTTAATGCACCTGTCAAGATGATTGTTAGCGCGTCAAACCGCAAACTCCACACATTCATCGATAACTCCCTAGATAAGACGAGGCGAACTGCAAGTATATACCGAGCGGAATTCCCTAACTGGATTTAACCATTTTCTTCCATAATTCCGCTATTAATTCATATCAAATCCGGGTACATCGGAAGGATATATAGGAAACGGCACTGACGTTTCCCTACAATTAATCGCGGTAGGGAAACGGCACTGCCCTGTCGAAAGCTGTGGGTAATATTAATTTCGATGCTACCGAATTTGATATCACTTCCATCTTCAAAAGCATAGACGCCAAAATTTGGATCTCGATACTTGCCCCTACCGTTAATCCCAACCAAGAAACCTTTGGCATTAAAAATCGGGCTGCCACTCATGCCGATTTTAACCTCATTTGTATAGCCCAAGCTATAACCTTGAGCCAAAGATTTGGGTAGCAGCACCGAAACGAAGTCCGCGTCACCGCCCAAGCCCCAACCTCAGCAACCCTAGGAGACTGCCAGCACGGGATCTGACACCGCTTCTGGCTCGCTGCTTAATGGTGCTATTTTATACTCGATCGCCCTGGGAAACTGAACGATCGCCGGCTCGATATCGCCCAGCCGCCTCAGAACTCCTAGCAGTGGGTGGAGGAGACCGTCGTCGGTGACCATTGTCCGATCGCCACAACGTGCTAGTTAGTCAGCACCCTATAGGTTTGCCCCTGCTGCCGGACGATCGTCCCGCAACCAGAAGATTTCCCCGTCTGGATGCGTACCGCTGTTTAACGCGCCAAGTTTTCGACATCCACCCTTGGAATTGGTGACGAAATGGAAAATTTTTCCATCTTTAAGGCAGTCCCGACGGCGGGGAAAAAGGGGGCAGTTGCGCCTCATCATCCATTTTTTCCCCTAGCTTTTCCCTGACATCAATGTAAGGAATTTTACTGGTTTCATCAAAAGACGGCATCCCGACATATCCTTGGCGCCAAGCCAACAAATTATACAAAGAGCCGATCGGGTCTTGGCCGGGTCTGAGGGTATAAATCAAATTTTGACACAGCCCATTGACTTGATTCGCCGTGCAGATGACGTTCTGGCCGTTCATCTGACCTGCAGTAATGTACTTAAGCATTCGTCGGCGGCGATAGGTTTCGAGGCGTTGACTCACTAATTGACACCGAGTTACCGGATCGTACCCAGAACCGGAGAAATAATCGGAAGTCCACTCAATCCAAGGCTCTACGGCACCTTGAGCGTTTTGGTACACCGTCACCGGCGCGCCGGTCGAGGTACTGCACCAAAATCCACTTTCCCCCTGTGCTCGCCGAGCGTAACTAGGTTGAGAAGCAACCGTCAAGCCGCTGAGGGCGATCGCTGTTGCCACCAAAACTTTTGTCAATAATTGCTGTTTCATGATTTTTTCACTGTGTTTTATGAGATTTGGCACAAAATCAGCGAACGCTCCTATAACACCCTTGAGACGCCTGTTCGTTAAAGATCGGCTGACTGGGGAATTATGTGATTCACGACTTGACCAGAAAGCAGTTTTTTTTACGAAAACACTTCGTTGCAGCTCTTATGCCTGGTTAAAAAACCCGGTTTCTTTGCTCTTGATTCGTAAGTTTTGATATTGTTCGCGACTTGCACATTCCCTCTAACGGCGATTTCGGCGCTGTTAAAAAAGCGCTCCGAAGGCGAGCTTAAAATGCCCCCGCCAGTCTGAACTATGTTGTCATTACTACTAATCCAACTCAGGCTGTCGCAAACCGGAAAGAGGCTCTTGGTCTCAGACATTGGGATGGCTCGAATTGCAACGGTACATCTGACCACTGACACGGTATTTGGTATCACTTAAGCTCTAGGTCGCTAGCTTTATCTGCTGAGATACGGAGACGCCTGGGTTGCACAGATGAGGGGTATTACCCTATGTGCCTGATCGAACACTAAATTGAACGTATTAACCAGAACTCTTAACTTGTTTTCATCTCCGGATTAGGGATACCTAGAAATACTTCTAAGTGAGTGTAATCAGGGAGTAAGTGCTTTCTACCACCAAAGTTCATCCTCGGTACACTAACGTTTAGTTGAGTATTAAAAACTATGAACCGTATCTGCAAACAGTTCGGGTATTTAGCGACTGGATTAATTCTGACTGGCGCTAGCAGTTGTTCTAGCTATGATGCAGCTAACTCGGCCGAAAACCAGAGGCAATTCCCAGCAAGCGGGCGTCAGTTCCCACACTTACAGCTAATGGGAAATCAAATTGAGGCTCGATCGAGCCAATTAACGCAGCCTTCTAACTCTGTTGCCTCAGTTTTAGGCAGTGCTGCCCTCTCAGAAAATACTGCCACCGTTACGGTTTATAAGGTAGACAATCTGTGTCAAACTCTGAAGCCGGAAACAGTTACAGGCCCAGACAAACAGTTAATGTCATCCGCGGTTAATGAAGTGTTAAAGCAGCAGATTTTCGATAGTCTTGGTTTGGCTGGTTATCGCCTCAAGATCGATCGCAACCTCGGAATAGCTACCGTGGATCTGCGAGCCTCCGGAAATTCGCGGCAGAAATTGCAAAATCTGTCCAGTTGTCAGATGTTAGGTTTGTTCGGGGGCGTGCGCCAAACTTTAACCAGTTATGCTCCTTGGCAAATCAAAACTGTTCGTTTTACAGAGCTTGGAGAGGATATTTTGAGCACCGTTCGAGAATAAGCTATTAAAATTATTGGAGATGGGACTTACGCAATTCTCCCCTTAAAAAAAAGCGTTGGGAGGGATTGAACAAACCTTCAAACCGTTTGAGATTTCTTGATGCTGCTAAGTCCTGTGACCCAAACCCCGGTAATTCCTATGACGCTACCTAACGGCCCCAAAGCTCCACCCCTTGTGCAGCTAATTCAATGGATCGGCGATCCGCTGACATACATGGATAAATGTGCCAAACAATACGGCGACATTTTCACAGCTCAAGTGAACAACGGGAAACCATTGGTGATGATCCACCACCCCCAAGCTGTCCAGGAGATGCTCAATAGCAGCGCGTTTCACGCTCCAGGCCGCCTGAACAGCATCCTAAAACCCTTGATGGGAGAACAATCCATGATTATGCTGTCGGGAGAAAGGCACAAACGCGAGCGCCAATTATTGATGCCACCCTTTCACGGGGAACGGATGCGGAATTACGGCCAACTAATTTGCGATATAGCTCAAGATGTTGCCAGCAAATGGTCGGTCGATCGACCTTTTGTGGCCCGCAGCGCGATGCAGGAAGTCACCATGCGGGTAATCTTGCAAGCTGTCTTCGGCATGGATGACGGGCCGCGATTGGAAGAGATCAGGCCCCTACTTGCCTCAGTCCTCGATATGACCAACTCTCCCCTGCGATCGAGTATGCTGTTTTTCGGCTGGATGCAGCAAGATTGGGGCGCTTGGAGTCCTTGGGGACGTATGAAACAGCGGCAGCGGAAAATTGACGAACTGATGGACGCGGAAATTGAAGAACGCAGACTGCAACCAGACGCCAATCGCACCGACATTCTCAGCTTAATGATGGCCGCGCGTGACGAAAACGGGCAACCAATGACGAATGAAGAATTGCGCGACGAGTTGATGACGCTGCTGTTTGCAGGCCACGAAACCACAGCAACGGCCCTAGCTTGGGCGTTTTACTGGATTCACCACTTGCCCTCCGTGCGCCAGAAGTTGCTGCAAGAATTGGACAGTTTGGGGGAAAATCCCGACCCGATGGAGATTTTTCGCTTACCTTACCTGAGTGCAGTTTGTCAGGAGACGCTGCGAATTTACCCGGTGGGAATGCTGACGTTTGCGCGAGAAGTGCTCAGGCCCGTGGAACTGATGGGACATCAACTCGAACCGGGAACGGTTGTCGTCGGCTCGATTTATTTGACCCACAGACGGGAGGATTTGTATCCAGAACCCCTGCAATTTAAACCGGAACGGTTTTTACAGAGGCAATTCTCGCCTTACGAGTATTTGCCTTTTGGAGGCGGCAGCCGCCGCTGTATCGGCTTGGCGCTGGCGCAGTTGGAGATGAAACTCGTGCTGGCCACCATTTTGCGGGATTTCGACCTAGTATTGGCCGAGAAAAAGCCCGTACAGGCCAAACGCCGAGGGGTGACTTTAGGACCTGCCGGCGGCGTGCGGATGGCCCTGCTGGGGCGGCGGATGCGGCAGCAGATGCCTGAACCTGTCGCTAGTGGGGTTTGATGTCGCAGCGGTGGCAGCGGGCGATCGAACTTTCTGCTTTGAGTGCCCACCATTTAGGGAGAAGGTGCGATCGTCCGCAAATGCCACCATTTTTTGTAGCACCCGCTACAGATAAATAGCTATAATCCTTAACCTGTAACCATCGCCCCTCTCAATTTTCAAATTTTCAGTCTAAAATAGTTGCAGCCTTGCAACATTGGTAACAAGTTAAGCTAAGAAAGCATTTGTCAATCAGCAATTATGCTCAACATTTACTCGGATTTTGGGCATAAAACTGAGATTTGGGCGATCGAGGAATCCTGCCGAGGGTGATATTTATACCTACTCCCTCTCAAATCGTGAATTTTCCACTCCTCAAAAAGCAGTTTTTTTGAGTAATATTACTGATTGACAAATGCAATTAAGTTTTAACTTGTCACCAATGGCCTTGCAAACACAGCCTGAAAGCAAAAGTGGGTGATTGCAATAGTCCTCTTGATATCTCAAAAGCCTGCCTGCCATACTTTAAAAACATATGCATACCCTGTTATTCAGCAAGGTCGGAAGCGTGTTGGCATTGCCAGCAATCTTCCGGCCTCTTTATTTTTTGGGCTACTTGAGGCATTGGGAACAAGATGCAGAAGGCAAGGCAAAAGTATAAATTCTCCTCCTGTCCTCGTCTACCCCTGTCCCCAATCTAGAGCTTCTGCCTCTAATTCCAATAGAATCCGACAGCAAGTTTAAGGAATCACTAAGGAATAATTAATGATTTGTTAAATTATCTCCTTCTGTCCTTCTCTCAATCTTCTGTTTTCAGAAATTCCGATACCGAGACAGACTTCGGGAGACTCTCCAGATCTTGAATTTCGCTTTCGTGGGCAAAGAACTCGACTTCTTTGTCGTCAATCTGGATCTGATAGCTAGCGGTAGCTGTCACAACCCGTCGCTTTTTTTTATCTTCTATTAAAACCCAACACACGACAGGTCTTACCCATCTCTCAACGTGCTGGCTTTGCTTGGTACTCCCAAAGGCATACCAGCCTTTCGCTTCAATAATTTGAAGCACTTTAAAATCGTTATTTGCCATATATTTATATCGCGTTAACTTCAGTATTCTTCTTAGATAGAACTGCTAGCTTACTAAGCAGGGCAAAGGTTTTGCAATTCTAAGCCGCACTAGATAACCTGATTTTTATTCAAGAGAAGCGGGTTGACAAGGCATTGTCTGCGTTGTTGCCCGCTAAATGTAGTGCGAGCTTTTTGTACTCTCCCACAATTACTGTCAAGTATCTATACCGCATCCTCAAAAATTATTCTCGCATTAGCCTCAACAGCAGCCAACTAGACCTTAGCTAGCTGCATCTAACTGGATGCCAACAGCTTCTAACGCTTGGTTGGTGAGAGAGATCGGCATACAATCTTGTTAAGACTTTTTGCTGCAATCAACTATCATCTTTACCCGCTGGGGTAAAACTTAACTAGAGGTTGCCGCTTTCAATTCTAAGCCTCGGCGCGCCTAATTCCTAATTAATTGTATGGTGTAGTTGATAATTGCCAAACTGTCGATCGCACTCAACAGCCGTGTCTAACTCTTCGATTACCATCACCGTTAAACTTTTCGCCGCCTTCGGTGAAGCCTACGGCGTTTCGGAACTTACATTAGAACTTCCTCCCGAAACCCCAGTGTCTCAAGTGCTCGAAAGCTCGATCGCCCAATATCCTCAATTAGAACAATGGCGCGACCGCACCCGCTTCGGCCTCAACCTGGAATTCGTCTCCCCCGACACCATCCTCCAAGACGGCGACGAAGTTGTACTCATCCCCCCCGTCAGCGGCGGCTAGGTTAAGTTGGTTAATCAAAAATTCGAGGTTTTGTAGTTGTGTTCGATCGCACGACTGCCCAATTGCGATCCCAAAAAAGGTTTATTAAGTTTTGTAACAATTTCGTCGGCAAATCATCCTTGAACTCGATCGGGATCGGGTGCGGGCCTGACAATCTGGATTCCCAGCCCGATCCAGAAAACAAGTCAAATCCTTGTGGGGTCAGCGTCCCGTCCGCCCAAATATCTAAGTTAAATACACCGCTGTTTAACTCAAAAGTAACTGAAAAATCAATCCCGACTAAAAAAATCGGGTATAGTTGACGGGCTAAATTGACCGTGCTAATCTTGCACAAGACTAAGAAAACATCGCAAAACTAGAGAGTTGAGCTATGACCCAGGCGACCAGAACCCAATCCACAGCAGCAACCTTCACAGCCCTTAAATGTAAAGAATGCGGCGAAGAGTACGAACTCCAAGCCAAGCACGTCTGCGATTGCTGTTTTGGCCCGCTAGAAGTCAAGTACGACTACGACGCCATCCGCCGCAGCGTCACTCGCCAAACCATCGAAGCCGGCCCCAACTCGATATGGCGCTACCGCGCATTTTTACCAGTCGCTACAGATAACGTCATCGATGTCGGCACCGGCATGACTCCTCTATTAAAATCCCACCGCTTGGCGCGCCGCCTCGGTCTAAAAAATCTTTATATTAAAAACGATGCCGTCAATATGCCCACTCTCAGCTTTAAAGACAGAGTGGTGTCAGTCGCCCTCAGCAGAGCCAGAGAATTGGGTTTCACAACGGTATCCTGTGCCAGCACGGGCAATTTAGCTAACTCTACGGCTGCGATCGCCGCCCACGCCGGACTCGACTGCGTAGTCTTCATT
Organism: Microcoleus sp. Pol12B3; assembly: GCF_036701355.1. NCBI lineage: Bacteria > Bacillati > Cyanobacteriota > Cyanophyceae > Oscillatoriales > Microcoleaceae > Microcoleus > Microcoleus sp. Pol12B3. Next base: position 1,472 of record NZ_JAUBQS010000039.1, on the reverse strand, counting down.
CCCTCCGACTTAGAAGCAGGCAAAGTCCTCGGCACTCTGATTTACAATCCAACTGTCATGGCAGTTCACGGCAACTACGACCAAGTTAACCGTCTCTGTTGCGAAGTCGCCAATACACATGGCTGGGGATTTGTCAATATCAACTTGCGGCCCTACTATTCCGAAGGCTCAAAAACCCTCGGCTACGAAGTTGCCGAACAGCTAGGCTGGCAATTGCCCGATCACATCGTCGGTCCCCTCGCCTCCGGCTCTTTGTTCACAAAGATTTACAAAGGCTTTAATGAATTCATCGAAGTCGGTTTAGTGGACGAAAAGAAAGTTCGGTTCAGCGGCGCTCAAGCTGACGGCTGTTCCCCCATCGCCCAAGCATTCCGCGAAGGTCGTGATTTCGTCACACCGGTGAAACCGAATACAATTGCTAAGTCGATCGCGATCGGCAATCCAGCAGACGGTATGTACGCCTTGGAAATCGCCCGCAAAACAGGTGGCAACATTGAATCCGTCAGCGACACCGAAATCATCGAAGGCATGAAACTGCTAGCAGAAACCGAAGGCATATTCACTGAAACCGCAGGCGGCACCACAATCGCAGTCTTGAAGAAACTCGTAGAAGCAGGTAAAATCAATCCCGATGAAACCACAGTCGTTTACATCACCGGCAACGGTTTGAAAACGCAAGAAGCAGTTCAAGGCTACATCGGCGAACCCATCACCCTCGAACCGAAACTAGAAGCGTTCGAGCGCGCCCTAGAACGCGCCCGCACACTGGAACGCTTAGAATGGCAACAAGTTTCGGTTTAACAGCTATTAGCCAGTAGTCGGCAGTCATTAGTCATTGGTTGTTAAGCTGTTGACTGATGACTACTGACTGATTACTGAGGACTAATGACTGAGGACTAATAACTAATAAATGACTACTGACTAAGGACTAAAAAAATGACCGTCAAAGTTTTAATTCCCACTCCCCTGCAAAAATTTACAAACAATCAAGCCACCATCGAATGCGCCGGCGAGAACATTTCCGAACTAATTGAATCGCTGGAAACAAATTGTCCCGGCATCAAAAAAAGCCTGTGCGACGAAAAAGGAGAGCCCCGCAGATTTCTCAACTTCTACGTCAACAGCGAAGACATCCGCTTTTTGGACGGCTCAAAAACTGCTCTCCAAGATGGCGATGAAGTCAGCATTGTTCCAGCAGTTGCTGGTGGCTGATTTTGCAACCGCAGATGGTGGCTGATAAATACAGATGAACGCAGATAGAATTAATTACTATCTGCGTTCATTTGCGTTTATCGACGGTTAAAAACTATTCGCTCACTTAGTGATACCAATTCACTATGAAGATACACTAAATGAGCTGGCGGGGTGACAACCCCGCCGCAACCAAGATAGAGTGAGGTGTTAACCGACTTGTGGTAAAAAAAGATAGGTCAGAAGAAGGTTCCCAACGACCTATCAAAAAATATGCTACC
>NZ_JAUBQS010000038.1:18667-65188 GCF_036701355.1 Microcoleus sp. Pol12B3 | reverse complement strand
CGACCCCATCTTTTTTTACCACAAAACGTCCCAAAGCTCTACAGGGAATGCTTTCGACGCGGTTGTCACCCCGTCAGCACTGTAAGTTCACTAGGTGAAGCCCGAATGTACTGCGTAAGTCATGCGTACTTCACCTAGAACCCTAGAAGCATTAGGTTGATTTAACGGGATTTGATATTACTTAGTTCTTACTTCAACGTCCGATCGCTCTAATTCTATATCTGCCAAAGAGACTGCTTTCCGGCTGAAAATTTGGAAGTAGAGAAAAACAAAAAACTCTTTGACTGGAAAAACGATAAAAGTCAAAGGATTAATTGTCACGATGATATTGCGCGAATCGGCTTTAGCTTGTTTGACAACTTGCTGTGCTACCCAGTCGGGAGACATGATGCCGATCGGGTTTAAGTTGCTTTTAAACGGCCCTAAAATCAGTTTGCGAACGATGCAGGGTGCGTCTAGCCGGCGCAGGGTGACTAAATCTCCGAGGGCGCGTTTGCTGAGTTCGTACAGGGGACTGACAGCGGGAATTACTTCTGCTTCGGAAGTGTTGATCCAGACTTCTTTGCAAGCAATGTTTTCGTTAGTGCGGACTGTTAAGAAAAAGAGTTCCATCAGCCGCCACGCGGAAAAAGTGTTAATTTCGTAGGAGTTTGCGATCGCCTCTCCTGTTCTTTCTCCGTGTACATTAATCCCGTGATTGATGACGAGAATATCGATTTTTTCTAAAAATAGGGCTAAGTCTGCCTCTTGGCCAGCTTGCCAAGTTATGGTTTTTACAGGTAAACTTTCGCCGTCTACATTCAAAGTAATTTCCTCATTTCCAGAGGTGAGGGCGATCGCTTTTGCACCAGCTTTGTGAAGGTGTTTGAGAAGCGAACGACCTAAAGTTCCCGATGCACCGGTGACGGCTACAGTTTTGCCTTTGAGAGAAAGTGCTGTACCCATAAGTTTATCTATTAAGGTGAAAGTACCGCAATAGTAAGCATTTTGATTGTCGAAGTGGTGCCGCCAGTGATAAGGTTTATTAACTAACCACTTGCCAGGGGGAGTAAGGAAGTGTCCCGGTTGGTGAGTTATGTCGGTTAATTCGTCTGCACCTTTGATGCCGCACCCGCGGGCGATCGCGCTCAACAAAAAGCCTAAAGTATAAATACAACCTGCTGCTGCACCCCAGTGATATTCCGGCAGCCCAAAATAAGCTACAACCCACAGCAACAAGCCTAAAACCATCATCGCTGCAGCTTCGGGTACGTCGTGACGCCAGTGTGCTTGCTTGTAAATTGTCTCGCTAACGGGGGTCAAATTTGGGCGGAAAACGCGGTGATGCCAGGTGTGCAGCTTTTGCAGGGGGGCCCAATAATGGGACACGACGTGATAAAAGTCTCGTATTATTTCTGCCCAGCAGACAGAAGCTATTGCCACACCGCCGACTATCCAGTAATTTACCATGCTCGCACCAGTTTGAAATTTGAGATATTAGATATTGTCTGCTTTGAAAGATAACTCAAAATGCCTTTTATTGCTAGTGGGGAAGTTGACTCAGGCGTTTTAAAATCTGCAAAACCCGGTACAATTCATTGCCGGGATTGCGGATTACAAATTCTGGAGATAAGGCATACTGGGGAGTTTCCCCTCTGACTAACTTCACAAAAGAGAAGTTAGCACCTGTGGAAATCATTCCGAAAGTAGGAGTTTCCGCATTGGGACCTGCGATCATATATGTCAGGAGTTGGGCTAGTGCTTCGTCAGTTGAAAACGAAAGTTGTTTGGATTCAATTACTGTCACCCACAAGTTTGCTTTCATAATTAGGATATCTATTCTGCCTTCGATGATTCTGCCTTCGTCTTCCTCTTGAATGGCGATAGACTTTTCGGCTTTGACTTGAAAAGGAGACTCATACAGACCGGCAATAAACAAAATGGGGCTGATAATTGTTAGCTTGACTGCATTTTCTAATACAGGCGGGGCGTCTACCAAGTTGAAGTATATGTCTTGGACGCGATCGAGCAATTGTTTTTCTGAGTCTGTTATTTCGGGTAAGTTTTCTTGCCATTCTCGGAAAAATTCGCTGTTGCGAACTCGCTGCAAGCCGAATTTATCGATTAGATAGCGGAGGTTGATGTCTCTTGATAAATAAAAGTTTTTGCATGATGATTAATACAGGGTTTTATGGTTATTAATGAGTTTAGCATAATTGGAATTTTTAACCGCAGATGAACGCAAATGAACGCAGATGAAATTCTCAGTAAGTTAATTTGACCCAGATGTCTGTTCATTGGGATTTTCGATCGGCAATTCGCTGTTTTTGCGTGGCTTGCATTTCCAGCAATTGCGGCACGGTTACAAAACGATATCCCTGCTGTTTGAGTTTGGGAATAATTGCAGATAGTGCCTCGACTGTTTGCTGGCGATTGCCGCCGCCGTCGTGCAACAATACGATCGCCCCCGATGTCGCTTGGGATAGCACGGTAAGGGCGATCGCAGCGGCCGGACGTTGCAAAAAGTCTTTAGGGTCGATCGACCACATAACCACTACATAATTCTTATTTTTAGCGTAAGCTGCCAAACCGTTATTTAAGTACCTACACAAAATTAATTACACATCCGACTTTGTTACTCTTTAGACGTATTAAGTGTTTCAAGTCAACTCAGTCGGCAATTAATTTTGTTTACCTACTTAAGCGGCCGCCGGGCGGGCGAAACAAGAAACTTTTTGCCCCAGTCGATCGATAAATATGAACGCCAGTATTATAAATTTCATCGGATGCTGTTTTTTCGGTAACATTGTGAGAATAGTGATGCCAAGTATGGTTGCCGATCGCATTTCCCGCTTGCACAACTCTTTTCGCAATTTCTGGATACTCCCGCAAATTGGTGCCCAAGCAGAAAAATGTGCCTACAGCTTGATGTTTCTGCAAAATTTCTAATATTTTCAAAGTTTCAGGCGAAGGGCCATCGTCAAATGTCAGGGCGATAACTTTTGAGTTGTTAATACTGGCTTTATAAACAATTTGGCTGCGAAATTGCGCGGGCGGTGCGAAGACTAAAGGTTGTTCGGGAGGTTTGGGAGAGGGAGTTGGGGAGGGAGAATGGGGTGTTTTGAGTTTTCGGGGTTTCAGGAGGTTTGGCGGGGGATTTTCAACGGGTGCGATTTGTTGGGCGAGCGAATGTGAGTTTGCTGTTTGTCGCGTTTCAGAAATAAGGGAAATTAGGGCGATCGATCCGATTAAGAACAAGATTTTTAGCGCCCATTGACTGGCCAATTTGGTACTCATTTGCCACAGCATTTATTTCTGATAATATAACTCTGGCTTACAGGTATGCCTAAAATTAGATAAAATTAAAGATACCGACGCATAACAACAGGAGAAAAGCCATGATTGCTCCCGCAAATCTCAGCTGCATCAGCATCCCTCCTTTGGAAAATGGCGATTTGCTAACCCGTGCCGAATTCGAGCGACGCTATACAGCGATGCCGGGACTCAAAAAAGCAGAATTGATCGAAGGAATTGTTTATATGGCTTCACCCTTACGCTTTGAACCCCACGCCGAACCCCATGCTCGCCTGATGACTTGTCTGGGCTTTTATGCTGCTTTTACCTGTCATACTCGGCTCGGCGATAACCCCACCGTGCGTCTCGACGTGGATAACGAACCCCAGCCCGATGCTGTACTGCTAATTGATTCCCGACGAGGCGGTGCAACTAGCCTCAGCGATGACGGCTACATCGTAGGCGCGCCCGAATTTGTTGCCGAAATTGCTGCTAGTACCGCTACGATCGATCTGCGAGACAAAAAGCGAGTTTACCGCCGCAGCATGGTGAGAGAATATCTCGTTTGGCAAGTAATTGATCGCCGGCTCGATTGGTTTTCCTTGCAGGAAGAAGAATATATTTCTCTGCTACCCGATGCAGAAGGAATTATCCGCAGCCGAGTTTTTCCGGGCTTGTGGCTGGCTGTTTCAGCACGATTAGACGGGGATATGCCAAGTGCGATCGCAACTCTTCAAGCCGGATTAAACAGTGACGCACATCAAGAGTTTGTCCAACAGTTAGCTGCTTTCCCAAATCCAGTTTTGTAGAGACGCTACAAATCGCATCTCTACAACAACGAATCCCCCTACAACCGGCAAGTTTGCCGCGCCCTTTCATCCTCCGGTTCTTGCCACCCAAAAGCAAAATGACTCACCGCATTAATTTGCGGCGTAGCCGAGCGAATTGCCTGCATTTGAATCTCCAAAGACGGCCGATTTCTGAGAGGTTTTCCCCAATCTCCAGCAATGGCAGGAATAATTTTTGCTCCCGCAGGCGCTAAACTCACTGTCCGCTGCACCTGTGGCACAATGCAGCTTACATCACCGCAATTTCCGTAAGACATGGCGTGGAATTCCACCGCAGCCGGAAAGCTGTCCCAAGGCTGCAATCTCGAATCATATCCCCCTTGATTTATCGCTTGATTTGCAGTGGGAAAAAACACTGCTCCTACAGGAATTCCCATCCTTTGAGCTGGTTGAATAGCTATTCCAAAAAAATCTAAAATCCCTTGGACTGCGTGAGCAACGCTCAGTTTCCAGAGGTCTTTTTGCAGAATGCCAGTATCGGGAAGTGGCGGTATCGGTTTTGGTGTGGCAGTTGCAGCCTTTGGCTTGTTAGCAGCGGGAGTTGTTGAGGCCGATCTTGATGCGGCATTCTCTCTTCTAGAAGGTGGAGTTGCTACTGACATCGCCTGCGGAATTCGGCCCTGCCAAAGAGGTTCTCGCTCAGTTGGATACTGTTTGACTACTGCTTGAACGTCATTAGGATTGATAAATCCCTTAGTCAAATATCGCTGAATTAAATCTCGCCCTTGCTGATTGCTAGCCCGCTGCAAAAGAACTTGCTGCGATGCTGGGCCGTAAATCCACAAGTCTTGAACTTTGGTAGCAACTGAAGCGGGTCCGACGCCGCGTAGATAGCGAATGTAATCGAATAACATTCCTTGCGGCTTGCGCTTGACTATTTGATTTACTAACAAAGTATAGTCTTGCCTGGCTTGCGGGTTGTACGGATCGATAAAGGCTTGATTGCCCGGAACTTCTCCGAAGTCCTCGTTAATTCCTGCGTCTTGAACTACTGTTAAAGTTGTCTGATTTTTACCGTTGATAGCGAGGGTTTGCTGTCTGTCGGAACGCTGAGAATAAGTATAGCCAAAGTTCATGGTAAACAACCAGGCGTATACTTTTAAACCTCGCTGTTTGCCTTTGGCGATCGCCTTTTCTAACAAGTCGTATTTCTCGTAACCGCGATTTCTCAAAACAGAAGGCCAAGCCGTAGGATTGTCTGCGACTGGTAGCAGCACTTGACCGTCATAAAATGTTTCTATATAGACTTGGTTGTAACCTTTATTCACAACTTTGTCTAATACTCGATCGAGTTCTCCGGGTCTGACATCGCAGGGATACAAACGCAGCCAAACTGCTTGGGTTTCCGGCCAAGTTTTTTGGCGGCATTCTGCTATTTCCCGCGCGTGTTTGTTCAAAACCGCAAAATATGCTTGCTGAGATTCCCGTTTTCCCGAGAGCGCGGCGCGGCGCAAGTCTTCTTTTTGATTGACCTGTTCTTGGGATAATTGGCAGTAGGCTGATGTTTGGGCAAAAGCTGGTTGATTTCCGATAAACGGCCAAACAAGCTGGCTGATGAAGCTACTGGTTAAAACAGCAGTTACCGCACTTAAAAAGCGTCGCTGGTGTTGAAAATTCGCGATGCGAGTTGGTGCAATTTTCATGGGAGAATGGAATGGGGTTTTCTGGTTTAAATTGGGTGGCGATCGCAAAAATGCGATCGCGCTCAACAAGCAGCTACAAATTTTCTACTTTTTTCGGTTGACTTAGTTATGGCACAAGTCGATCGCACAATGCAAATTCTATCTGGAGGCTATTTAAATTCAATAAGGGCGATCGGGTAAGATAAGACTCCGCGATTAAACCGCTGCTATGTTATACAAACTTTCCTCTGCCTAAGTGTTGGTGCGGAGCCACGCGCCTTCGCGGACTCAAAAATAAAGGGGGTAAAAAGCCCGGATTTGATATCATAATCCAGTTCGATTTTTCAGTATTTTTTACCTAAATGCTGCATAAAAAAGCGCCTGGGTACAGTGGGCGCTAAAAGCAGTTGATATTTCTACTAAAAATTGTTAACACTCAAATATCAAGGATGAAGATGAATTGTTAAAATTTATCCTTGATCCTAAATTTTGAGATTAAGCTCCTCGGTTAAGAGCAGCTTCAATCTGCTGAAATTCTGACTCAAGACGCTTTTTCAATTTTTCAGGAACAGGACGGTTGGGATAGGAACTGTAATGTCCAGCCAAAGAGTTTAAGGCCGTCCGCATTGTCGTGAAAGAGGCCAGCTTGGTAAGAGCGGGATCGCGGCGGTAGGCAGCAAAAAAATCGTTGATACTTGTGCGAGCCTTGGCTTGAGCGGCTGCTTTTTCCGGCGTGCCCTCTGGCAAAGTGAGCGCTGTTCTCAAGCTGTTCACTAATGCTAATGTGTCTTGGCCATAATCTCCACTCAGAGTGGCCGGAACATTGGTACAGCCCGCTACGCCGATGACAACAACTAATACCAGGGCTAACAGACGGGAAATGTAATGCTTCATAAGGGTTAGAAAAATGGAAGCGAAAGCGGCAATCAAAATTAACCTTTATCCTATCTCGAATAGAGCTCATAATGCCAATTTTTCATTTTTTTTGTACCCTTACCATGAAACAGAAAATTTGTCAATCTAAAATCTAAAACCTAAAATCTAAAATCGATTGATTTGTCCAGCAACGACGGAGAGAATTTGGGTTTGTCGCAGCCACTGAGCATCAAAAGCGCCTAGGTGAGTTGTAGTAATCAGAGTTTGAAATCGTTCTTGAATTGTTTCTAAAAGTTGATTTTGGCGGCTCAGATCGAGTTCTGCAAGCACATCGTCGAGCAAGAGTAAAGGTGCTTCGCCGACGACTTCTTCAATAAGCTGCAGTTCGGCTAATTTTAATGCTAATACCAGAGTTCGCTGCTGACCTTGAGATGCGTATTGACGAGCTGGGGTATTGTTAATGGTAAATGTAATGTCGTCGCGGTGGGGACCCACTAAAGTAGTTCCTTGAAACTGTTCCGCGATCGCCCTTTTTTGAATTTTCTCTAAAAATGCTTGTCGCACTCCTTCGAGATTATCTTTAGCGATTAATTCCGCCCCTACTTCAATATTCGCATCGTATTTCACATCTAAAACTTCTGCTGAACCGCTAATTGAACGGTGCCAATTTCGAGCTAAAGGCATCAAACGTTCCAAAATTCGATCGCGCCTGCGGATGACGCGAGCGCCCGCTGTCGCCAACTGTGCGTCCCACAAAGCTAATTCTGAACTGGGAATGGGGGATGGGGCATTGGGCATTGGGCATTGGGCATTGGGCATTGGGAATTCTGCGATATTTTGATCTTCGGGAGTTTCAGATCCGATAAATCGCATCTTGTCAAAACCTTCGGAAAATTCCGCTTTCCTGATTTCTTTAGAACGTTTCAACAGAGCGTTTCTCTGGCGCAAAATTTGGTTGTACTGCTGCAAAATGTGAGCGTAAATCGGTTCTAATTGGATGACTAGGCGATCGATCCAATTGCGCCTTCCTTCGGGCCCGCCGCGCACTAAGTCCAAATCTAAACAAGAAAATTGCACTACATTTAAGACGCTCAAAAAGTCTAAATGGCGGCGCAGCGGTTCACCGTTGATCTTCAGTGTCCGACGCGCCCCAGAGCGAAGAGTTAAAGCTAAGTCAATCGCTCCGGTTTGGCGTTCGAGTGTAGCATCAATTTGCCCTATCGGCTTTGAGTCGAGTATTAAATCGCGATCGCGCCCTACCCTGTGGCTTTTTAAGGTAGAAAGCAACTCTACCGCTTCTAACAAGTTAGATTTTCCTTGCGCGTTATTTCCTACTAAAATAGTTTTGGGAGCGTCAAACGCTACCTTTTGATCGAAGTAGTTCCGAAACTGCCGTAGGTGCAGCGTTTTCAAATACATAATATTAGTAAGTGGTAATCGATAATTGGTAATCGGTAATTGGTAATTGGTAATACAGTCATCGTAGGGCGCACCTTACGGGTTGGTAACCGCGAGCCTTTGCTCTGGCGGTTTTCGCCCAGCGTTACGCTCGCAATGACATTATAACGAAGTAATAAATGTTTAATCGTGAGACAATCTATTTAGTCTTCATAGCCCTGAATTTCGCTGTGAGCCAGGGGTTTCAGCCCCTGGCGGATATTCTTGAAAATAGTACCCAATCGAGCGTTATAGCTAATAATGAAACCTCGCTCAGCCTTCGTCAGCCGTTAACACTATTTTCTAGATTTGTAAAAGCGCAAGAACAGTTTTTCCATTTCGATCCAGACAAACATTAGAGCGCTGAAACCGAAGCAAACTAGCAACTCAAACCCCGTTAAATAATGAGTGCCGAAAAATGCTCTCAGTGGCGGAACATAAATCAGCATCAATTGCAGAATAGTAGTCACAATTACAGCCCCCCACACAAAAACATTAGTGAAGGGATTTAACTCGATAGTTAGCTGAGTGTTAGACCGAATTGCGATCGCGTGACCCATTTGCGCCAAACAAAGAGTTGTAAACACCATTGTTTTCCAAGCCTCGGGATCTCCGACATGGTTAGGGTTGGTCGTATATCCGTAAGCCCAGGACATCATCGCGATCGTCAAAATTGCAAAAATAATCCCGATCCGAATCATGTAAGAACCCAAACCCCGCGCAAAAATACTTTCTCGCGGACTGAAAGGAGGCCTTTTCATTACGTTCGGTTCCCCCGGTTCCACGGCCAAGGCCAAAGCGGGAACGCCGTCTGTTACTAAGTTCATCCACAAAATTTGCAGCGGCGTCAGCGGCACTCCTCCCAAACCCATTAAAGGTGCGGCCGCAATTGTCAAAACTTCGCCGATGTTGCTGCCCAAAATGTACTTAATAAAGCGGCGAATATTGCTATAAACCACTCGCCCTTCTTCAGCGGCGGCGACAATAGTTGCGAAGTTGTCGTCGAGGAGCACCATATCGCTAGCTTCTTTGCTGACATCGGTGCCGGTAATCCCCATGGCGATGCCGATATCGGCTTGTTTCAAGGCGGGGGCGTCGTTAACGCCGTCGCCAGTCATTGCGACAAATTTGCCCCAACTTTGCAAAGCTTGGACAATCCGCAATTTGTGTTCTGGGGAGACGCGGGCGTAAACGCTAACCTGTTCGACTTGCTGTTTGAGTTCTTCTTGGCTGAGCTTTTCTAATTCTTGACCGGTGAGAACTCGATCGCCCTCTGTTGCAATACCTAAATCGTAGGCGATGGCTTTTGCAGTCAATTGGTGGTCTCCTGTAATCATCACCACCCGAATGCCTGCATCGCGGCACTTCACCACTGCTTCCCGCACTTCCGGGCGCGGGGCGTCCAGCATGCTGACGAGTCCCAGCCAAATCATCTCTTGTTCGCTGGTTTCCTCGGAACCTTCGGGCGGTATGTTTTCCCAGAGTTTGTACGCAAAACCGAGAACTCGCAAACCGCCGCTTGCCATGTTGTTGTTTTCCACTAGGATGCGATCGCGCATTTCCTGGGTTAAAGGTTGTACTCGATCGCCGACTATAATTCCTTTGCAGCGTTCCAAAGTCAACTCTGGAGAACCTTTGGTCAGCATCAAATAATTCGGCTGCTGTCCTTTTTCTGCGGGAAATCCCGAATTTCCCGATCTGCCGGGCACTTCACAAATCACGCTCATCCGCTTGCGTTCCGAAGAAAAAGGAAATTCCGCCGTCCGCGGCAGCAATTGAGACTGTTTTTCCTTATAAATGCCTGCTTTTCCCGCTACACACAGCAGAGCTCCTTCTGTGGGGTCGCCTAAAATCTGCCATTCTTGCTGTTCTTGTTGCAATACTGCGTCGTTGCAAACTGCACAGGCAATTAATAAAGATTCGAGTTCTGGATATTCCTCTAAATTATTAATTTTGGTCGATGTCAGGCGATCGGTAAAATCTCCGATCGGGGCATAGCCGTCGCCTGCGACTGCGACTGTGCAGTCGCCCGTAGACACTATCTGAACAACCATTTTATTTTGAGTCAGAGTACCTGTTTTGTCAGAACAAATGGTAGTTACCGAGCCCAAAGTTTCTACTGCAGGCAGTTTGCGAATCAGGGCGTTTCGCTTCACCATCCGCCTAGTTCCGAGTGCTAAAGTAACTGTCACGACTGCTGCGAGTCCTTCGGGGACCACAGCCACAGCCATGCTCAGAGAAACTTCTAACAAATCTTCCCACCTGCTGGTATCGAACCCGAGGCTGCCGTTTTGGAAGGTAATCATGCCGCCGATGACGACAATTGCGACTAAGGTTAGGGCACCGGAGACTAGAACCTTTCCCAACTGATCCATCCGCTGTTGCAGGGGAGTCGGTTCGTTTTCTACTGACTGAAGCATGGTGGCAATTTTGCCCAGTTCAGTTTGCATTGCGGTGTTGGTGACGATCGCCTTTGCTCGTCCCTGAACAACTTCTGTGCCCTGAAAAATCAGGTTGAGTCGATCGCCCAAGGAAGCATCTTCTGGAAGTTCTAGCTCTGCTTGCTTGGTGACTGCTAGAGCTTCTCCTGTCAAAGCAGATTCTCTGACTTGCAGATTTGATGTTTCGATCAAGCGTGCGTCTGCTGCTATTTTTACCCCAGCCTCCAACAGCATCACGTCTCCGGGTACAAGTTCCTTGGCTGCTATTTCCGAAGTTTTGCCGTCCCGCACGACTCTGACTAGGGGGGAAGCGAGGTTTTTGAGGGCTGCGAGGGCTTTTTCGGCACTTTGCTCTTGGAAATAGCCGAGAATGCCGTTGAGTATGACGATCGCAAAAATGGCGATCGCATCTTTGGGAAAAGTATTCGACCTGATGTCCAAAAAAGCCGAAATCACGGCCACACCCATCAGCATCAACAACATGATGTTGGTGAACTGATCGACAAAAATCGACCACGGACTGCGGCCTCCTGTTTCTTCGAGTTCGTTGGGGCCGTATTGCTGCAAGCGTTCTGACACCTGTTGGCTGCTCAAGCCAGCGTCTTTGTTGCTGCTTAGCTGCTGGAGAGTTTGGTCAATTGCTACGGTGTGCCAAGAAGAGGGAGAATTTGAAGACATAAATTACGATCGATCGTGGGGCATAAAGGTGGTTGCGGCCGGACAGCTACAGCCGATCCATCTGGCTGATTACAGTAAGAGAGTTTTAAGTTTTGAGTTCTGAATAAAAAACTGTTTAACTTGGGACTGGTTTTGGGCGGTTCGATGCCGGGGAAGCAAAAAGCTTTTAACTTCAATGCGTCTGCCTGCTCGATCGCGCCGTTTGTAGGCCTACGGCTGATAGCACCTATCCACCTTACTACTAAAAATTAGCAATTCCTTCGGCTTTTACACAGAAAAGAAGTTGAAAGCAAGAGTGACTTTAGTCGGGGGATGCAAGCGTGCGCTGCAGGTCAAAACCTACCTTAAAACAAACCTAATAAAAGGCGAACATCCTAACTCATCTATCTCGCTGAGTTTTAATGTTAAAAGAAAAATGGCCCTGCCTCGACAGGTCTCGATCGCCTATGTTGGTTTTCTCACCATCAACAATGCTCAGCTTGCCACACCCTTCCCTGCGACTAGCCTGTGGGAAGCAGAACATAGAACAGATAGATGAAGACAGTTTTTTTGCAACCACTGCGACGACAAACAGTATATAGATTCGGGCTCTGGGGTCAAGTTCAATGACTCCCTGGACCCAGCATCCCCGCGTTATGAAAGACCGGGGCCGGTCTTTCAACTTCCAACGGCTGAGTTTTGTCGCTAAATGCTGATATTTCCGGCAAAAGCTGACGCTGTGGCGATCGGGATCGCAATCTTTTGGATTTTGCCCACACCCAATTCTGCTGCCATCCTGACATGGGGCAGAATTTTTGCTTTTTTCCCTATTCCCCCAGCCTTTTTTACCAAAACTTTAATTTACTTAATACTTCTTAACAATTTGGCTTTTCCAGAGAAAGCCAACAAAGGCGATCGGTCCATGAGATGGTTCGGGGCGCTTCAACCGCAACTGCAGGGGCGAAAAAAGCAAACTCTGCTTTTGTTTGTGCAACCCCGCATCTACCGCAGGAAGGAGATTAGCCCGGACTTGCCCAGCCAGACATTTACCTTCTTAGAGAGATAACTTTCTGTAATAATTTGTAATAAACAAAGACGGGCGAGCGTTGTATAAAGATTATCAGAGGGTTGAAACGACAGGCCAAAGTTAACAAAAACACTGATTGACAAGGTTTGTCGCATCTCATAAAAGATGTAAAAAATTCTAAGGTTTCTTAAACGTCCGTTACGATGTAACAATAGTGCAGGTAGCGGAAAGGGAGAACTCGATCGGACCAGCAGATTAGCTGGCATCAAATTTCAACCCTTGCAGGCACTCGTAGCCTGAACAAATTTAACTTAACGGTTTTATACCGCAACCAAACTCAATTAACTCAAGTAGGAGAGTTCTTTCATGTTTGACGCATTTACAAAAGTGGTTTCCCAATCTGACGCTCGGGGCGAATTTCTAGCTCAGGGTCAACTCGATGCTCTCAGCAGCATGGTTTCCGACGCCAACAAGCGGATTGACGCAGTAAACCGCATCACCGGCAACGCATCCAGCATCGTAGCCAATGCAGCTCGCACCCTGTTCGCCGAACAGCCTCAACTGATCGCTCCTGGTGGCAATGCGTACACCAACCGCCGCATGGCAGCTTGCTTGCGCGATATGGAAATCATCTTGCGCTACGTCACCTATGCAACATTTGCAGGCGACGCCAGCGTTTTGGACGACCGCTGCTTGAACGGTCTGCGTGAAACATACCAAGCTCTGGGAGTTCCCGGTGGCTCAGTTGCAGCCGGCGTGCAAAAAATGAAGGAAGCAGCAATTGCGATCGCTAACGACCCCAACGGTGTTACCCGTGGTGATTGCAGCTCGCTAATGTCTGAAATCGGCAGCTACTTCGACCGCGCAGCTAGTGCAGTCGGCTAAAAATAGCCAAGCGAACCTTTCTTGTAAAGAAGCGAGCATCGCATTTTTGCAAACAATCATTTTTGTACACAAAAACAACACAACATTAGGGAGAAACCAGAACAATGAAAACCCCTTTGACTGAAGCAGTAACAGCAGCCGATTCTCAAGGTCGTTTCCTGAGCAGCACTGAACTACAAGTTGCCTTCGGCCGTTTCCGCCAAGCAGCAGCAGGTTTGGAAGCAGCCAAGGCTTTGACCGCCAACTCTCAGCGCTTGATCGACGGTGCAGCTCAAGCTGTGTACAACAAATTTCCGTACACCCAACAAATGCAAGGCCCGAACTACGCTTCTACCCCAACAGGTAAAGCTAAGTGCGCTCGCGACATCGGCTACTACCTCCGCATGGTAACCTACTGCTTAGTTGCAGGCGGCACCGGTCCGATGGACGAGTACCTGATTGCAGGTGTTGACGAAATCAACCGGACATTTGAATTGTCTCCTAGCTGGTACGTTGAAGCCCTCAAGTACATCAAAGGCAACCACGGTCTCAGTGGCGACGCTGCAACTGAAGCGAATTCCTACATCGACTACGCAATCAACGCTCTGAGCTAGATTTGCGTGATGCCCGGGATTGTAAGCTGCTGTTAGCTTAAGTGTTAGCGGTTGTTTACAATTCCGGGCATCTGCGATCCAAGCCTAGTTTTGCAAATACTTTTTTAAGCAGTTTTCAATTTTTACAGCAAAAAAGGAAGAAGCGAAGATGGCGGGACTAGCTGCAGCAGAACGGTTGGGAATAAAAGCATTTGAAGAAGCGGGACGGGTAGAACTGCGCCCCCACTGGACGCAAGAGGATGCGAAAGCAGTAATTCGCGCTGCTTACAGTCAAGTTTTCGGCAACGAGTATTTAATGTCGAGCGAACGACTTACCAGTGCTGAATCTCTGCTGCTGCAAGGGCAGATTTCAGTGAAAGATTTTGTGCGGTCAATTGCACATTCCGAAACCTATCGGAAAAAGTTTTTTTATCCGAACTCGCAAACGCGGTTAATTGAGCTTAATTATAAGCATTTGTTGGGCCGCGCTCCTTACGACGAGTCGGAAATTGCTTTCCACGTTGATTTGTACAATGCAGAAGGCTACGAAGCTGAAATCAATTCTTACATTGACTCAGTTGAGTATCAAGAAAATTTTGGCGAAAGTGTAGTGCCTTACTATCGCGGTTTCGCGACTCAAAGAGGTCAAAAAACCGTCGGTTTTAACCGGATGTTTCAACTGTACCGGGGTTTTGCTTCTAGCGATCGATCGCAAAACCGAACCCAAGCCCGGCTGACTTGGGAAGTAGCGAGAAATATGGCCTCGCCGATATACACGGCCTCCACCGGAAAAGCCCTTGGCGGCACATCCGGCGGTTCTCGCGGTCAACTCTACCGAGTCACCGCAATGCAAGGTTCGGCTAATTTTTCGCCCCAAGTGCGGCGGACTACTACCGAATATCTCGTGCCTTACGAGCAACTTTCGAGCCGCTTGCAGCAAATCAACAAACGTGGCGGCAAAGTGGTAAGTATTACCACAGCTTAAAGTTTGTAAAGACGGTTTTTTTGGAAACGTCTTTAGCAAATTAGGACTAAGGCTAAAAAATTCTTCAATTTTATGTGTATAGGTAAGGTGTGCAGTGCACACCCTACTTTGAGGCATATTATCCTTAGTCCTAAAAATTTCAAGTGCAACCAAGCATTAAACTTTTGTCATTAATAATTTAGGAGAAAATCTGGTGGCGATTACAACAGCAGCGTCCAGACTAGGAACATCCGCATTGAGCGATGCGCCGAAGGTAGAATTGCGCCCGAACTACACCAAAGACGACGTTGAAACTGTGATTCGTGCGGTTTACCGTCAGGTGTTGGGCAACGACTATTTAATGAAATCCGAGCGACTTACAAGTTCCGAGTCTTTGCTGCGGGACGGCAGTTTGAGTGTACGAGAATTTGTACGGGCTGTAGCTAAGTCAGAACTGTACAAAACCAAGTTTTTCTACAACAGTTTCCAAACTCGGACGATCGAACTAAACTACAAACACTTGCTCGGTCGCGCTCCCTACGACGAATCTGAAGTAATTGAGCACTTAGATTTGTACCAAACACAAGGCTACGACTCTGATATTGATTCTTACATCGATTCAGTAGAGTATCAAGAAAACTTCGGCGAAAGTATCGTGCCTTACTACCGTGGCTTTAACACCCAGCGCGGTCAAAAAACCGTTGGTTTTACCCGGATGTTCCGCCTGTATCGCGGCTATGCAAACAGCGATACATCTCAACTAGAAGGCAAAAACTCTCGCTTAGCTGTCGAACTCGGCACTAACACCGCTACGGCTGTAGTTGGGCCCTCTGGCGGTAACGAAGGTTGGGCATATCGGCCTTCTGCCAGAAACGTAACTCCCGCCAGCACTTTCGGCGGCGCGGCAGCTTACGGCAAAGAAGGACGGCTGGTGCGCGTGGAAGTTTCGGGAATTCGCACGGGCGGCTATCCCAGCGTGCGCCGCAGCAGCAAGGCTTTCATCGTACCTGTTGAGGAGTTGTCCTCGCAAATGCAGAAATTTCAACGCCTGGGCGCGAAAATCGCCAGCATTACTCCAATTTAGTCAGTTGGCAGTTGGCAGTTGGCAGTTGGCAGTTACTAGCTTTTAGTCAACAGTCAACAGTCAACAGTCAACATTCAGAATTACCAATTACCAAGAAGCTTATGCTAGGTCAAATTGTAGCTGGAAAAAGTGGCAATACAGCTTCGGCTGGTCGCTGCTTTCGGTATGAAGTTGTGGGCTTGCGCCAAAGCGATGAAACAGATAATGTGGATTACTCGATTCGATCGAGCGCGAGTACATTTATCACCGTGCCTTACAATCGGATGAATCAAGAAATGCAGCGGATTACTCGCATGGGCGGGAAAATTGTCAGCATTCATCCTTTAAACGCGGGTGCAGAATCATCGCATGAATCATCGCACGATCACCAATAGTTTGGTTGCAGGGGCGATGAAAATCGCTCCGACAAAAGCTAGAAGCGGCGATGAAAATCGCTGCTAGACAAACAAAGTCCACTCCAAGCGGACTAAGAGTTAATGTAACCCGCCCAGGCGGGTTTTGTCTGTTTAGTAGCGATTTGAATCGGCGAGTTTCCCTAACCCTTGCACGTTGTGTCTGGGTAGCAGCGATTTCAATAGCCGAATAACTAATAACTAATGACTATGGATTATTACGAATCCGACTCACCGCCGGCGGGTGTAGCTGAGGGCGAGTCTTTAACTGTTGAACAGGCGATCGCAAATTTACACTCCCAAGATTACAGTCTCCGGTATTATGCTGCTTGGTGGGTGGGCAGATTTCGAGTCAAGGAACCGGCAGCTATTGCAGCTTTAATTGCCGCATTGGAAGAAGAGTCAGAACAAACAAAAATCGGCGACTATTCCTTGTTACGAAATGCGGCGCGGGCTCTGGGTAAACTGGGTGACAAACAAGCCTTACCGGCCCTAATTCGTTGTTTGGAATGCGCTGATTATTACGTGCGAGAAGCGGCTGCTCAAGCTTTAGAAATGCTGGGCGATCGCGATTCTATTGGGCCGCTAATGAAGCTATTAAATGGGGGCGTAGTTGTTGCTGTGCGAGTGCCAGGAAAATCGCACCTCGTGCAACCTTACGACTCGGTAATTGAAGCTTTGGGAACGCTGCAAGCGACAGAAGCAATACCGCTAATTTCACCTTTTTTAGAACATTCTGTCGAGCGGGTGCAGTACGCTGCGGCGCGGGCGATGTATCAGTTAACTGGAGAGCGGGTTTACGGAGAGCGGTTGGTAAGTGCTTTGAATGGGGATAATTTGCAGTTGAGGCGATCGGCTTTGATGGACTTGGGGGCGATCGGCTATTTGCCGGGAGCGCAAGCTATTTCTGAAACTTTAGCAGAAAATAGCCTGAAATTGATTGCGCTCAAAGGAGTTTTGGAGCATCACCTCAATCAACAAGAATCTCTATCTTTGTCAGATGAAGCTATCCAAGTTATGGATTTAATGGATAGTTTACTTTAAAAAAATTAGTTCACAACTAAAATAGGATTGCTGTAGCGATTCTCACTTGTCTGCCGTACATTCAGAAGACAGCACATTTCAGGACACAGCGCCGTGCTGTTTCCCTACCTATTTTGATGAGAATGTTGGGTGAGGTGGCAAAAAGTTCGATCGCGCGATCGACCCAACCTACAATTAAAATGGTCACGGTAAAGCTTACAAATAAATGGCATTAGAATTAATTCAGGCTGTCGAACAAGCAGATTCTTCCGAAGGCTTGTTAAACTCCGTCAAAGCACTGGCGGCAGCTTCCTCAAAACAAGCAATTCCTACCTTAATTACAGTGCTCGGTTACAACAACCCAGGCGCCGCTGTTGCCGCCGTGGATGGGCTGATTCAACTCGGAGAAGCTGCGGTACTGCCGCTTTTAGAACAGCTTGACGGCTACAATTACGGGGCGAGAGCTTGGGCTGTTCGGGCTTTGGCGGGAATTGGCGACCCCAGGGGTTTGGAGATTTTGCTCGATGCAGCGGCGAATGACTTTGCTTTGAGCGTGCGGCGGGCGGCGGCTAGGGGTTTGGGGACGATTTGTTGGGAATTGATGCCGGCAGAAGAAATTGCCGATGCTCAACTTCGCGCTGTGAAAACGCTACTGCAAGCGTCCCGCGATCCAGAATGGGTGGTGCGCTACGCAGCAGCGGGGGGTTTGCAAGCTTTGGCGGGTGCTGCGACTGTTAAACCGGATTGGTTAGCGGAAGTTTCGGCCAGACTTGAGGAAATCACCCAAAGCGATGAAACTACTTCAGTTAGGGCTCGGGCTTTGCTTGCTAAGAAAATATTGTCACTTGGCTAGGGTTTGGGCGATCGTCTCTTCCAAGTCCCCTTGACTGAGAGTGGTTAATATAAAGACTTCTTGTACGGTTTTGCCCTGTCTGGCGATGATTTTAAATCCCCCGCGGATGGGTACTGACACTCTTAATGTCATGCGGGGGATGTGTCCTTTAACTTTGTTGATGACGCCCGGAGTGACAGTTTGAATGCCGATTTTTAGGGTGAGGCGCTCTAAAATTGGTATCAAACCGGGAAGGTGGGTAGAGTGATTCCAAACAAGGCGGCCTTTGGGTTGTGCGTTCATAAATATTTAACCAAATTCAACATACCCAGTCTAAGCCACCCCTGGGTGGAACCAATTTGAAATTCCCTCAACTTGTGTATCAATAACGTTACTGTGAGTGTCATTGCCAGCAAACCGAGGCAATCTCAAACCGAGATTTTTGATTCCTGGCGCGCAAGCTAAGATTTGATGCCGCAAAATTGTCCTGTACTTTTTGATGTTGTGGGTTGGCAACTGTCGGTTTTTCAAGTTGAGTGGCGATCGCCGCGAGCATTTCTGCGACGCTGCAAGGTTTCTTGAGATAGCCGTCTGCTTTAAGTTCCAGGACTTTTTCCATTTCGGAGGCTGTCATAAAAATAAACGGAATGCTGGCGGTTGCAGGGTGCGATCGCACGGCTGCGAATACTTCAAAACCGTCGAGTTCCGGCATCATGACATCAGACAAAATTAAATCGGGAATTTGGGCCGCTAACTGGATACCAACTTTTCCATTTTCGGCGCCGACAGCTTCAAAACCGCGCGATTCCAGAAGTTCTAATACCGTTTCTCTGATTAAGTTATCGTCTTCAATTACTAATATTTTTTTCATTTGTTTGAGCTGCCTATTTACTTTGTTTGTATGGCTCTGTTATTATTGTTACAGGTGAGTTTTAAATAATTCAATAGGGTTATTGCAAAAAACCGCTTTGGACTGGCAACTTTTTACGGCTTTGTGGATGGTCGCAGTTATATACAATACATGAGTTATCAGCAGCTTTACCTTGTGTACTAGCGGTAGAAGTCGCTCCGGGCTACCTAGGATTGTAAAGATCTAAAATCAGCGATTCAACAGTTTATTTAATAAAAATTCCAGACGCCTGAATCAAAAAAATTCTATTAGACCTCTTGCCAAAGTTCTTTTAATAAAATTTTGGAACGGGCAAGATGCCCGTTCCACAAGAAAAAATGTTTTTTGGGGAATAGGCAAGATGCCCGTTCTAGTTATTTTTGACAGAGGTCTATTTGAGAGGCGATCGCAGTTACGTGTAATTAATAAATCCGCCGACGATCTAAGCGCGAAACTCCAACCTGTGCAGTTCACAAATTTCTGGCGATCGGGTAAAATATAACTTGCTGTATCGCTATTAAGTGAGGAAAAAGATATGTCAGAATTTCTAGACTTTCTCAGACATCAGTTTGCCTACGTTGCCCTTGGCGAATTTAAACCGGGAAAATTTGAAGCTGCAGAACAACTTTTTGAAAAAGCCGTTGCAACTTATGCCACAGGTTTTAAGGGAGCCTACCTGCTGCAATTGCCCAATACAGACAAAGGTATTGCCATCATTTTTTGGGAAAGCGTAGAAGATATGGCAGCCAATCAAAGCGAAGCTTATCAGGAAATATTGAAGCAGATGACGCCTTTGTTTGCGAAAATACCAGACACTAATGTTTATGAAATCGTCAGTGAAATTCAGCCCAAAAGTGAATGATTAAAAATTTTGCAACCTGCGCGTCATTCCCATACCCATCGGCGTTTTTCGCCCGACTCCGCTGTAAAGCGCAAAATCTGCTAAAGTGTTAATTTGCTTGATAGTAGCAGGAGCTAGATCTCCCATAACTCGGTAACTAATATCGCCGACGCAGCCAATAAATTTACTGCGAGAATCCGTACAAACTTCGGTTCGGATATCGAAGAAATTGGGAAAAATAGCTTCTGTGAAAGTAGGTTCGATCGCAATCCTGCTGTACTTGTTCCAGCGATTCGCTAAACTGCCGAAAATACTTTCACGAGTGGGCATAGCACTATCGTATACACCTTGCCGAAAATTAGTAGGAGTGCAAAAAGTAAAAGCAATTTGGCGCTCAGTTTCCGAAGCTCTATCGAACAATTCGGCGTAAGTACAAAAGTTTACCCAAGGCTGGTTTGATTGCGGTTCGCTCAAAATATTAGTAATGTATATATTTGTCGGGCCGAGATGCCAAGGGCGCTCGAAATTAAGTTGCTGCCAAAGTTGAGTTAGGCGATCGCACAAATCGTCATCCAGCAGAGTAATTCGCCACCAAATCGGCGTATTTTCCTGAATTGCTTGCTTGTGTTCCCACTGTACAGTCTGCGGAATTGTGCGGGAAGCCGGAGGCAAAACTCTCTTTTGTGGCTGTGGCGTACTGCTTTTATAAGCCTCTTTTCTGCTTACTTGAAAAGGGCTTAAAGTGAAAGCTTTTTCATGAGATTGGTCGTGCAAGTAAGCGCTCAAATCGCTGTCTACAGCACTCACCAAGTTGAGAAATAAAGCGTGGAGGTGCCGTCCCGTTAAAAACTGGGATGGAATTGGTGCAACTGGCAGCAGGTTTAAAACAAGGCTGTGGGGCATTTTTAAATTGTTTACTGTGTCTTTAGAAATGTTCAGCTAGTATTAAGATTACACCTAAGTTGCAACTTATATTAACCAATCTCAAGAAGGTAAGGTGCGCACTGCGCACCTTACGTTTAGGAAGATTTGTGCGCAGTGCGCACCCTACGTTTAGGTTGTGATATAGAGGCAAATCTCTGTGCGGTAAATTTTTAGGCGATCGAGATTTCTGGCGACAAATAAACGTCTTGGATAGCGTTGAACAATTTTACGCCTTCTTCAAAAGGACGCTGAAAAGTTTTGCGGCCGGAAATTAAGCCACAGCCGCCAGCGCGCTTGTTGATTACCGCCGTGCGAATTGCTTCTGCAAAATCGCTTTTCCCGGAAGCACCGCCGGAGTTAATTAAACCCATCCTTCCCGCATAACAGTTGAGCACTTGATAGCGAGTTAGATCGATCGGGTGATCCGTTGTCAAATCCGAATAAACGCGCTTGTCGGTTTTGCCGTAACTATTGCCACTTGCTTTAGCAACTGCTCCATAGCCGTTGTTGCATTCTGGCAATTTCTGCTTGATAATGTCAGCTTGAATTGTCACTCCCAAGTGATTTGCTTGCCCGGTTAAATCGGCTGCCACATGATAATCTTTGTCTTGTTTAAAGATATCGTTGCGGAGATAGCACCACAAAATTGTCGCCATTCCGTATTCGTGAGCGTGAGCAAAAGCTTGACTGACTTCTTGGATTTGTCGCGTCGATTCCGGAGAACCAAAATAAATTGTTGCTCCCACTGCAACTGCTCCCAAATTCCAAGCTTGCTCGACGGTCGCAAACATTATTTGATCGAATTGATTGGGATAAGTCAGCAACTCGTTGTGATTGAGCTTGACAATAAAAGGGATTTTATGCGCGTATTTGCGAGATACACTTCCCAAAACTCCCAGCGTTGTCGCGACCGCATTGCAGCCAGCTGAAATTGCTAATTTAATGATATTTTCGCTGTCAAAATAGATGGGATTCGGTGCAAAAGAAGCGGCCGCCGAGTGTTCGATTCCTTGGTCTACTGGCAGGATGGATAAATAGCCGGTATTTGCCAAGCGTCCGCTAGAATAGAGTTGCTGAAGCGATCGCAAAACTTGAGGAGATCGATCTGTTTGAGCAAAAATGCGATCGACCCAATCCGGGCCCGGCAGGTGCAACAAATCTTTAGAAACTTTTGCTTGATGGGTGAGCAAGTCTTCGGCTTCGTCGCCAAGCCAAGACTCGATGGAATTGGGAACTGATAGTGTAGCTGTCATACAGATTTCCCTCTGAATTTCAATTACAGGCTGATGATTGCAGACATTAACCTTGCTGATATTGTAGCGAAAAAATCATATTTTCCATCCCCTCAACCCTAGAACCAGTTTTTAACAAGTTAGCGACAACAGCAGCTAGGACGCGCTACTCTATAATAAGCTGGCAGTTCAGCCGGATCTGCGCTGCCAGCGATCGCCGATCGACTCACAACTTTGCCATCACAATGTCACACACTTACTTTGATTCTGAAAACGGTCACAAATCCTTCGAGATGCCCGGTGCCCGGCCCCACTACAACCCCGATCGCCCCGGCCAAGTAGAGCACATTTTCCTCGACTTAGTGCTGAATATTCCCAAACAAAGCTTTCGTGGCACTTGCAGCATCCGCATCAATCCAGTCCGCAGCGGTATTGACAAATTAACCTTAGATGCTGTAAACCTGAATATTAAATCAGTAAAAGTCGGCGAAATTGAGCAAAATTTCGACAGCGATGGCGAAGTGCTGCAAATTCAACTACACGAACCAACCGAAGCTTACCAACCAATTACAATTGCGATCGAATACTCCGTCGAAAAACCCCAGCGCGGTCTCTATTTTGTCGGTCCGGACAAACACTATCCAGACAAACCAACACAAGTTTGGACTCAAGGCGAAGATGAAGATTCCCGCTTCTGGTTTCCCTGTTTCGACTATCCTGGACAACTCGCTACTTCGGAAATTCGAGTGCAAGTTCCGAGACAACTATTTGCTATTTCCAACGGCGAATTAATTAGTACAAAAAACGAAGGCGACGATAAAATTTATCACTGGTCCCAAACCCAGGTACACCCGACATATTTAATGACCTTAGCAGTCGGAGATTTTGCCGAAATTAAAGACGAATGGAACGGCAAAGCAGTTAATTATTACGTGGAAAGAAGTCGCGAAGCAGACGCTAAGCGCAGCATGGGCAAAACGCCTCAAATGATTGAATTCTTCTCTCAAGCATTTGGCTATCCTTACCCTTTTCCCAAATACGCTCAAGTCTGCGTCGATGATTTCATCTTCGGCGGTATGGAAAATACTTCGACAACTTTGCTGACAGATAGGTGCTTGTTAGATGAACGTGCCGCCCTCGACAATCGAGGTACTGAAAGCTTAGTCGCCCACGAACTCGCTCACCAGTGGTTCGGCGATTTAGTAGTAATTAAACATTGGTCTCATGCTTGGCTAAAAGAAGGCATGGCTTCTTATTCCGAGGTGCTGTGGACTGACAAAGAATACGGCAAAGAAGACGCGGCTTACTATATGTTAAATGAAGCCCGCAATTATTTAGCTGAAGATAGTTCCCGCTACCGCCGCCCGATCGTTACTCACGTTTACCGCGAAGCCATTGAATTGTACGATCGCCATTTGTACGAAAAAGGCGCTTGCGTTTATCACATGATTCGCGCCGAGTTGGGCGACGAATTATTTTACAAAGCAATTCATACTTTTGTGCGGGATAACGCTCACAAAACTGTAGAAACCATCGATCTGCTCAGGGCGATAGAAAAGGCTACTGGTCGCAATCTCATGTTTTTGTTTGACCAGTACGTTTATCGTGGCGGTCATCCAGATTATAAAGTTGTTTATTCCTGGGATGGCGACAGCAAATTAGCAAAAGTGACTGTCACCCAAACTCAGGTAAAAGACAGCAAAAATGGCAACGGCAACAGCAAAGATGTATTCGATTTGAAAATCCCGATCGGCTTCGGTTACAAGCCAGAAAAAGAAGCAGACCATGACAGTTGGGCACGTTCAAACCCCAACCTAAAAACTTTCACAGTCCGAGTGCATGAGCGCGAGCAAAGCTTCTATTTTCCCCTTGAACAGAAGCCAGCATTTATCAGTTTTGATGTAGGCAATAAATACTTAAAAACTGTTGCGTTAGAGTATGGAGTTGCAGAACTAAAAGCTCAGTTGCAATTCGATCCAGACCCGGTTTCCCGGATTTATGCGGCCCACGCTTTGGCGAAAAAGGGAGGGCTGGAAGCGGTGAAAACGCTGTCAGAAGTTCTCAAAAAAGAGCCGTTCTGGGCAGTACGGGCCGAAGTTGCCGGTCAGTTAGCTGAAATTAAACTCGACCAAGTTTTTGAAGGTTTAGTAAGTGGTTTAAAAGATAAAGATGCTCGTGTTCGTCGCGCTGTGGTGAATGCGCTGGGTAAAATCCAAACTCACGAAACTTATAAAGCGCTGAGGTCGATCGTCGAAAAAGGCGACGACAGCTATTACGTAGAAGCAGCAGCAGCGAGTGCTATGGGCGCCATTGCAGGGGCTAACCCGGACGAAAAACCGACCGACGAACAGGTACTGAAAGAGTTAAAATTGGTGCTAAAAGAGCGTCAGGGCTGGAATGAGGTAGTGCGATCGGGTGCGATCGCAGGTTTGGCGCACATGAAAACTTCTGAAGATGCGCTGAATCTAATTTTGAAATACACCGCCGCAGGTACTCCGCAAGCTTTGCGCTTGGCTGCAATTCGATCTTTGGGCACAATTTCGACTGGCCAAACCAAAGTCAATTTAGAACGGATTTTGCAGCGATTGGCAGAATTATCTAAAGAGACGTTTTTCTTGACTCAAGTTTCTGTAGTAGCGGGCCTAGGACAAATGCAAACTCGCAAAGCAATTCGCATTTTGCGTTCTTTAGCTGACCAAACCCCCGATGGCCGCGTCCGCCGCATGGCTGATGAAGCTGTGCAAAGAGTGCAGAAAAATGCTGGTTCTGATGCAGCGGTAAAGCAGTTGCGGGAGGAATTAGACCAGGTGAAAAAGGAGAATCAAGATTTGAGGAGTCGGATGGAAAATTTGGAGGCTAAGGCGAAGAAAGATTCGGTGTAAAATCCTCCCAACGCAGATAAAGGCAGATATTGGCGATCGGCTTTTATCTGCTTGTCGGTAGAGGATGACGCCTAGTTATTATAATAATATTATTGTTCAGCGGGAGTGCATTTAAATTTGCTACTTTCCACAAACTCTAAAAGCCAAATATCTCTATTCCTCACTTTGTTCTTCTCTAAAATAGGGACTCATCTAGGATCGGGATGCAATGTTTATTTTTTAGTGTAAACAGTTAATGAGGTTGCAGCAGCTTTTGCACCCAGACATATTGCATAAATAATGAGTATAAAAACCGCTTTACTGATTGAGCAATCGGGGGTAATTCCCTATCGCATTCAAGACGGACAAATTGAAGTAATGGTGATTACTTCTTCGGCTAGCAAGCGCTGGGTGATTCCTAAAGGATTAATTGAACCTGACATGACTCCCCAAGATTCCGCCGCCAAGGAAGCTTGGGAAGAAGCAGGTTTGTTGGGTAAAGTGTTCCCGGATTTGCTGGGAACTTACGAGTATCAAAAGTCCGGCTATATTTGTCAGGTAGGAGTATTTTTAATGAAAGTGCAAGCAGTTCTGGAAATTTGGCCGGAAGCTAGCAAGAGAAAGCGGCAGTGGGTAAGTATTCCTAAAGCAATTAAGCGGGTTAACGAACCGGAACTCAAACTCATTCTTGCGGATTTGCCAAATCGGTTCTGGTGATTCAGTCATGGATGCAGAACCTAATGATCTAATGTGCGCTGAGGCGAATCTTAGCGCCATAATTCGTGCGTCAAACCACTTTTTACTCTTAGTATAAACTTGTAGGGTGCGTCCGTCAGCTAAATGATTGGAAAATCGAGCTATGATTACTGGCGCATCCTACAAACTTATGATATCAGTGTAAAAAGTTTCCCCTTAAGCGTTAGCTGAGAGGAAAGGAATGCTTTCGGCTAAGTTATCCTTAATTTCTATTCCCTGTTGTCTCGCCCAAAACAGGCTCAAAAAGTGAATTTGTCGCAAGCCGACAACTAAATTTAAACCGGGTACAAAAATCCACCAAACGGTTAGCGGTTCTTTGATTCCTTCTTGGCGGTACAATTCATTAACTGTCTTGTAAAGTTTGAACTGCACGATGTAAATCCAAGCAATACCTAGCAAGGAAAACCAACCAAACCATCCGGGAACGTCAGGGTCGAATATCCGCAAAGCTTGGGGGACGGCTACTCCTAAAACAAAGGGAAGCAAGCAAAGGGTTCCTGACCAACCGCTGCCGTTATAGCGACGCAATTCTTCTTGAATAATCCATTTGTACCATCCGTAATATAGCAGCAAGCTGACTCCAGCCAGCAAAATTACTCGCCACAAAGAGCGGGGTTTACCTAAAGGTTTGTCGGACATATTTAGATGTAAGATATTAATGGCTGTCTTGATTGTATTAACATTTGTTAATTATTGCAAAATCATTTCTCGAATCGATCGCGCTGTTGCAGGGGCCAGCAGAACACCGTTGCGATAGTGGCCGCTGGCGATGAGAACGTGATCGTTACCGGGAAGCGTCTCGATAATTGGGGCCGGCCGCCCTTCCGGCCGCGGGCGCAATCCCGACCATTTCCTGATGATTTCAGCTTCTGCTAAGGCCGGACAAAGTGATCTCGCCCTCGCCATCACTTCCCCCAACATATCAGCATTCGCCTGAATTTCCCCGCCATTTTCGGAAAACTCGACCGTCGCCCCCACCCAAAATTCGTGATTTCCCAAAGGCACAATGTGAACGTCATCGCAAGTAATTACTGGCGTAAAATCAGGGTTTCCTAAAGGCTTGGCCGATCGCAAATGCAGCGCTTGTCCCAACACCGGGCGAATGTCAACCAACTGATTTAAAGATGCAGTCACAGCAGCAGAACCCAAACCAGCCGCCACAATTAGCCGATCGAACTTTAAACTAGCAGCAATCTCCGCTGCTTCAACGGGCACCCCAAACTCAAAAATCACCCCATTTCGTTCAGCAGCATCAACCAAAGCCAAGGTTAGCGCCGTCGGATCGACTTGCCTGTCTTGAGGCGAATAAATCGCAGCAATAATCTTATCATTTAAATAGAGATGAGGGCAGAGCTCGCGCACTCGTTCCACATCCCAAAGTTCCAATTGCCAACCTTGAGAACGGCGAGTTGCTATCAAATTTTCCCACTTAATTAAATCCTCTCCCTCGGAACAAAGCATTAAAATTCCTTGTTTGTTAAAAGGAATTTTTCGCCCCGTAACTGCTTCCAATTCTGGAATCAAAGTTTCGTAGCGCTGAAGGCTGGCTTCCCTCAACTGCCAATTTCTGCCCTTAGTTTTGTGGCTGATAACTCCCATCAAAACACCGAGTGCAGCGCCAGTAGAACCTTGGGCCGGCGGCTGTTTGTCGAACACAGTAACTTTCAGTTCGGGAAATTGACTTAGTTCAAAGGCGATCGACGCTCCAACAATACCACATCCAATAATTGCAACACGAACCATTGAATTTTAGATTTTAGATTTTAGATTTTAGATTTGATATAAGTTTTTTGTAGGGTTCTGAGCGCAAAGCGTGTCTAATTCACAGTAAAATCCTCTGTTTTTATCGTTTGTCTCGAAGTCTCGATCCCCCTAAATCCCCCTTAAAAAAGGGGACTTTGAATGCTCTGCCCCCCTTTTTTAAGGTGGAGTTTGAATACTCTTGTCCCCCCCTTAATAAGGGGTGCTAGGGGGGATCTAGACTCGACTACAAGCGATATTTATTATGGGTTTCAGTCTTAATTTGACACCCATCAACTGCCAAGCCTACAAACCCCTAAAGCTTAATAGCTTTAGGAATTAGCTGCAAGAAGGTATCGAAATCATTGACAGCTTTTTGATAGCTGGCCGTGACTTTTGCATAGTCAAGCTCTTTAGCAGCAAGATCGATGTTAACCAACTCGGTAAACAAACTCTTAGTTAAATCAACCGCTTGTTGTTGAGAACTAGGCAACAAACTCGCAGAGACGGTTTTCATGGTGTTTCGCAAGTCGCCTAGAGGCCCGTGAATGAAAGTTCTGGTATCAACCCAATTCCGTTTTTGAATTAAGGTTCCCAGTTTATCCATGCGCGATCGGAACTCTGTCAAAGTAGGAACATAGCGCTGAATTTGCTGGGTCTGGGCTGCTGTGTAAGTCGTTGGAACTTTTGCTTCGACACTGCTGCAACTAACCAGAAATGCCATCAAAAACGCCATCATCAAGGCAAAAATTGAACGGGGACGAGTCATATCGATTTTAGATTTTAGATTTTAGATTTCTCGTTCTCAGGCTCTGCCTGGGAATGCAGCTCGGCGAAGAGCTGGTTCACTGACCTAGCACCGAGAGTTATGTACAAAATATTATTTTACCTCCTGGCGGCGCAGAAAAGTGATCACAGAATTGCCAACTTTTTCTGACCAATGTTCTTGAGGATAATGCCCCGCTTGTTCCAGTATGACTAACTCTGCATTTTGCAGGGAACCGACTAGCTTTTGAACTGGTTCAACACTCAGCCAAGGATCTGTCAAACCCCAGACAAATAAAGTTGGTCGAGTCCATCCTTTCAAGCCGGATTCAATTTCGGCCATTGACTGCGGCAATTGAATATTGCGGACTGTATTCATCAGCGATCGACCTGCATCCGAACTCTTCAAAAACGGGCTGCGGTAAACATCTAAATCCTTGTCTGATATTGTCTGGCGGCTGCCACCTTCGAGAGTTCTGTCAACCAAAAGCGGGTCTTGCGTCATCATGTCGCCAATAAAAGGCAGCCCCAACTGCTGCATTTTCCAAGGCAATTTGATATCTGCTGAAACTGGTGTATTTATGATGGCTAGACGATCAATTTTATCGGGATTGCGTAAAGCGTATTGAATGCCGGCTGAAGCTAAAAATCCTTGGACAACGAGGGAAAATCGGTCTAATTCTATAGCTTGAATAAAGCCAGCGAGGGCGTCAACAAAAGCATCGGGAGTGTAAGCAAAGTCGCGCTTGTCTGGTTTTGTCGATCGCCCGTAGCCCACCCAATCAGGGGCGATCGATCTAAATCCCTGTGCAGCCAAATCCGGCATAATTACAGTCCAGGTAAAACTCTGGGACGGCAAACCGTGCAGCAGCAGTACGGGCGGTTTACCAGTTTCGTTAAGCGGATTTGTTTCCCGATAAAACCATTTCAGCGAGCCTACTTCAACTATCTTCTCATCAATTAACATTATTTTACTGGTTATTTATCAAAGAATAAGGCGGGGAATACCCGCCCTACTTACCTAATAGTTGGGTGTGCATATAACACCTTACCCAACTAATTACAGCCGCGTTTAGAAATTCATTTCAGCAGCTTGAACTTTTTCGACCTGTTTCTTCTTGAGAACCAGCATGATTTGAGCCAGCATGGTTATAGCCACGAAAGCCATCAATCCTTTAACTCGACCTGCACTTTGCAGCACAATCTCCACGTCTTTTTGACCGAAGCCACCCACATTAGGATTGTTGGTCAAAAGTTCGCCTGCTGCAACTGTTTGTCCTTCGGAAACAATCAGTTCTGGGCCTGCAGGAATCGTATCAACAACCGCTGCACCTTCGGCAGGTTGAATAGTCACTTGATAACCGCCATCTTCAGGTTGAGCAATCTTAGAAATGGTGCCAGCTACCGAAGCATTGTAAACAGTATTATTGCTCTTTTCGCCAGTAGGATAAACCTGACCGCGGCCGCGGTTGCCACCAACATAAATTTGGTATTTGCCGTAGTGAACGGACTTGTCAGTTTCTGGATTCGGCGACAAAACTGGGAATACCAATTCTTTATACTGTTCTCCCGGTACTGGACCCACTAAAACAATATTTTCTTGGGTTTCGCTGTAAGGTTGGAAGTAAAGATCGCCGACTTTTTCCTTCATTTCTTCGGGAATTCTGTCAGCGGGAGCAATTTTGAAACCCTCGGGCAACATCACTACAGCGCCTACATTCAAGCCGCTTTTGCTGCCGTCGCCGCCAACTTGTTGAACGTTAGTATCGTAGGGAACTTTGACAATAGCTTCAAACACCGTATCTGGCAAAACAGATTGCGGTACTTCAACTTCAGTCGGTTTTGCACCGAGGTGACAGTTAGCGCAAACAATCCGGCCTGTTGCTTCGCGGGGAGTAGCGGGGGCAGTTTGCTGAGCCCAGAAAGGGTAAGCAAATGCTGCTTGGGGAAGTGCGATGTCGCTGGTGAGGAAAAATGCTGTGGCTGCGATCGCAATTAAGGCTGTTTTCGCGATCGTCCTGGCACTGCGGCGAAATATCGCAGATAAATTAGTTTGTGGCATTAGAGTATTCAATCTCAAAGGTCAGACAATTTTGGATTTTGGATTTTGGATTTTGGATTTTGGATTTTGGATTTTGAGACTGCTTTAGGGATGCAATTATCTGTGGTTTTCACCATTCACCCCCTATCTAAAATCTCAAATCAAAAATCCAAAATAGTTTAAGACCACCAAGGTGCTTCGCCGGTGCGGAAATCTGTTTCTTTCCAAGGTGTCAAAGCGATCTTGTCATCTGCGACAGTGGCGTGGGCCAGGGCCAGAGACAAAGGCGCTGGGCCGCGTACCACTTTGCCCTCATTGTTGTATTGAGAACCGTGGCAAGGACAGATAAACTTGTTTTCGCTAACATTCCAAGGCACGACGCAACCCAAGTGAGTGCAGACTGCATTGATGCCGTAGTCGGCGAGAGATTGGTCTTCTTTCACCACAAGATAAGTGGGGTCGCCTTTGAGACCTTGGGCTAAGGTGCGATCGCCCGCCGGGTGCGAAGCCAAATATTCGCTAACGATGATGTCGTTACCCAAAGCATCTTTAGCTGTCACTCCGCCACCAACTGCCCCACTCGCCGGAGGAACAAAATATTGGACAACGGGATAGAGTGCGCCCAGTGCCACACCTGTGACTGTACCGAACGTCAGCAAATTCATAAATTGGCGACGCCCCATATCGGGAACATCGGGATTTCCAGCAGAAGATTGAGCCATGACCTGCCTTTACGGTTTTAAGTTACGTTTGTTTGTTAGCTGTTAGCTGTTAGCGAACCTGTACGTGCAGACAACTGGGATAATTGCCGTTAATCTGCTCGCACAAATTTTAGGCCGCGAAAATTCCTTTTAAGAATGCGCCTTCCAGCCTTTATTAGAGTATTATTACATTTTTTGAACTTTGTCTTTTATTGTTTAATGGATTAACTCAGGAGTAACCATGACGGGCAAGGATTTACACCAGCTACTGCTAGAAAAATGGGGAAAGTCTTACGATATCAGATTGCGGCGAACACGGGGCAAGATTTTTGTGCAAGTTATGTGGAAATATTTAGAACAGGCATCTTTTCCGATGACGGAGGCTGATTATTTCGAGCATTTGGATGCAGTGGCCAATTACCTCAACGGCTGGGGGAGCACAGAACAGGTGAGAGAATATATCGTAACTACTCGCGATCGCCCCCGCTTGGGTAAAGCTGTCAGCGTTCCCCTAGATTTGGGTGAAAGAGCCTCGGAGTGGTTGCTAGACGAGTTTTGAATCACTCAGTCGATTTTAGATTTTAGATTTTAGATTTTTAGATTGACTCCACAGCCGGGATCTGGGGAAGTTCCCTAAAGTTTTGTGTCGCGCCGCGGCTGGATTAGTTGAGCCCAAAGTCCCGAAAATCGATCGGCGAGCTTGTCATACGACTTGCCGCTGGTGAGAAACTAAGCTGTGGCGCATCTAATTTGCACAGTTATTTTGATTCAAAGTCTTGTGTGGCGGGCTTTGCTGCGCGCGCCCTGCTGTGGGATTTAAATGCCGCAACAGTTTCTGGGGCTTTTTTAATTTAGGGCGATCGTCCTTCATTCTTACCAAAATCATCGGAACCAATTTCTGTCAACAATTTCACATACAATGAAGGTCAGATATCTTGTGAAACTTAGGAGAATGTTGTAATGGGTGTTGCACTGGGAATGGTTGAAGTCTTAGGATTTCCCGCTGCAGTAGAAGTTGCGGACTCAATGGTGAAAGCAGCCCGTGTTACTTTAGTTCGCTATGAGAAAATAACCCGCGCCTACTGGACAATTATAGTGCGAGGAGATGTTTCTGAAGTGCAAGCAGCCGTTGCTGCTGGAATTGAATCAGTTAAAAAGGTCGATGGCGGAAAGTTGCTATCGTATCACATAATTGCTCGTCCTCACGAGAATCTGGATTACGTTTTGCCGATCGGCTACACTCCCGAAGTAGAACAGTTCCGAATGTAGTCAGTCGATTTTAGATTTTAGATTTTAGATTTTAGATTTTAGATTTACTTTTGTATTGAATCTGAGAGCTTGAAACTTGGTCTAAAATTTTGGGTGTTCCACTCCTTAAGTCGCGGGGTTCTACCTGCTTTTACGCGGTTAAAAGTTTTGACAAAACTTTGGTGTGGAATTTTAACTTTTAGTAATTATAGAGGCGCGGGCGATCGCGTCTCTATATTTTTTTGCTGCGAGTCGATCGCTCTTTCTGTGGAGTTTTTAGCGCCCTAAAAGCTTCACCAAACCAACCCCGCCAAAATACAAGCTCAGCACCGCACCTCCTAAAAGACTTTGCGTTAAAGGGTCAGTAGAAGGCGTTAAAACCGCTCCCAAAACTGCGGCTCCCAAGACTACATACCGCCAGCCGGAGAGCATTTGGTTGGAAGAAACTATGCCCAAAACGCCGAGCAATACTTGGACAATCGGGATTTGAAAAGCTAAGCCGGTGCTGAACATTAACAGCAGCACAAATTTAAAGTATTTGTCGATCGACCACAACTGCTCCACAACATCCGCCCCATAGCTAACAAAGAAATTAAGCGCCGCCGGAATCAGAGCAATGTAAGCAAAGACTAACCCGCCCAAAAATAGGAAACTCGAACCGAAAAACACCGGCCCCAGCAACCTGCGTTCTTTGCGAGTCAAACCGGGGAGAACAAACAGCGCTATCTGGTAAAAAATAAACGGACTGGCTATAAGCAAACCGCTGTATCCGGCTACTTCGATAGAAACAAAGAAATACTCGCCCGGAGCTAGTTGCAGAAACTTGACGGGCCCGGCCGGTACTTCTAGCAGTTGGACTATAGGTTTAACTGTGAAAAAGCAACCGATTACAGCGATTACTACTGCAATTAGCGAGTAAAAAAGTCGCTGACGCAATTCTTCTAAATGGTCGAATAAAGACATTTCAACTTCGTCAGGAAGTTCGTCGAGAAATTCGTTTTCTAAGTTGCGAGAACCCATCGCACCGCCTGCGATTGGTGCAATGCTGTTTTCGGAGCTAATTGCTTCGAGGTTGTTGTCGGAACCTTGTTCGGATGTCTCCAAGTTTGAGGGCGCAGTCATAGGGAATGGGTAATTGGTAATGGGTAATTGGAAATTGGTAATTAATTGGAAATTGAAAATTGAGAATAGTTATTTCATAATTGCTCCGACTTCCTTCTTCATTCTTTATTCTGACTTCAGCAGCAGAAGGAACGATCGATAATTAATCCGTGTAGCGGTGTCA
Source organism: Microcoleus sp. Pol12B3 (assembly GCF_036701355.1). Taxonomy (NCBI): domain Bacteria; kingdom Bacillati; phylum Cyanobacteriota; class Cyanophyceae; order Oscillatoriales; family Microcoleaceae; genus Microcoleus; species Microcoleus sp. Pol12B3. The sequence goes on along the minus strand of NZ_JAUBQS010000038.1, from coordinate 31,972 downwards.
AAATCCGTGTCGTGCCTTGATTATTCAATGACGATCGCAATTTTGCCGATCGCGCGGCCCGTTTCGCTGTAAGCGTGGGCTGCTGCTACTTCTTGTAAGCTGTAAGTGCGATCGACAATCGGCTCAACTTTATCGGATTCTATTAACTCCCGCAAAGCCTCTAAATCGCTGGGGTTGGCATTGGCTAGAATGAATTTAGCTTTTTTACCCGATATAAACCAGCTTGTTAACATCGGTGCGAGGTTCTCGAAACTTGGCAAAGTCGAGATATAAACTCCCTCTGGTTGCAGCACTTTTTCGCATTCAGCAAATGTTCTTTTCCCGACAGCATCTAAAATTATATCATATTTATCTGTTTGTTGAGTAAAGTCAACTTCCTCGTAATCCAGGACAAAATCTGCTCCCAAACTCTTGACCAATTCTCTATTTTTTGCACTGCAAACTCCCGTTACTTCCGCATTCATTGCTTTCGCAACTTGCACGGAAAAAGTGCCGACTCCGCCGGAAGCGCCGTTAATCAATACTTTGTTTCCTGCTTGGATTTGACCCAAATCCCTGAGCGATTGCAAAGCAGTTAAACCTGCGATCGGTACTGCTGCTGCTTCTGCATGAGTGATGTTTTTCGGTTTAATTGCTGCATCGGATTCTGGCACGGCCGCGTATTCGGCGCAAGCACCCCCATTGATGGGATTTAAGAAAGTATAAACTTCATCTCCGGGTTGAAATTTGGTGACTTCCCGGCCGACTTCCACGACAACTCCCGATATGTCAGAACCGACTATTCGAGGAAAGTTATATCCTGTTAATAGTTGCAGGTGTCCTTGCCGGATTTTCCAGTCTACGGGATTGACGCTGCTAGCGCGAACTCGCACTAACAATTCGTTGGATTTGGCTATCGGCTTTTCTAACTCTCGGTACTGCAATTCCTCGGCTGAACCGTAGCGATCGAACGCAACTGCTTTCATGGCAAATTTTCCGGTTTATTTCCAATAGAACACTCAATCCTTTACAATTACAGCACATTCGATCTAAATGTGACACAGTAAATTGAGCCAGCCTTGTAGCAGCGGGCGATCGACTCTTGGAGGCCTCCAGACAGGACGCAGGCGTGAGGCAATAGGTTCGCTGGCCAGTGCGATGGCTAGCGATTAAAATTAATAGGGACGGGGCGGGCGATCCCATAACCCTGAGCATAATCTACTCCAATCTCTCGCAATTTTTCTAAGATAGTCTCGTCTTCAACAAACTCAGCTATAGTTTCAAGATTCATCGCATGGGCAATACGATTAAACCCTTCAACCAGCGCTTGAGAAATCAAATTATGACTAATATTCTTGACAAAAGCGCCATCTATTTTTAGATAATCAACTGGTAAATTTATCAGATATGCAAAGGAACTCAACCCACTGCCAAAATCATCTAAAGCAAAGCAACAGCCAATCTTTTTGAGTTCGCTCATGAAATATCTGGCTTGCTCAAAGTTTGCGATCGCTGCGGTTTCCGTGATTTCAAAACCAATGGTCTGTGGGGGGACTTGGTAGCGAGAAAATTGTTCGATTAAAAACATCAGAAACTGATTGTTACTAATGCTAGCCCCAGAAAGATTGATCGTATACAATCCTTGACTGAGAGCATCTTTTTCCGGCAATTTGTGATACTTCGAGAAAAAATTTTCGATAACCCAACAATCGATTTCTGTTATCAACCCGTAACGCTCGGCGGCGGGAATAAACTGAGCTGGAGATACTATTTTGCCATTTTCGTCCAGCATTCTAATCAAAATCTCATAATGCTCTACTAATGGTTTAGAGGTAATAGAGACAATCTTTTGGTAGTAGAGACAAAAACGATTGGTTTCCAGGGCTCGGCTGATTTGGGAAATCAACTGCCTCTCACCACGTTGTTTAATTAGTTCGCTATCATCTAGACTATAAATATGAACACAGTTGCGGCCTCTGGCTTTGGCGGCATAACAAGCTGCATCAGCCGCTCCCAAAAGCTCCCTCAAATCTTGGCTTTTTTGGTCAATAGCAACAACTCCAATGCTGACTCCGATGATAAAGGTTTTGCCATTCCAAATAAACCGAAACTGATGTACTAGGTCTTTGAGGTTTTCCGCAATCTGAGTTGCTTGAGAGAGCGAACATTGAGTGAGCAAAATACCAAATTCATCACCTCCCAAGCGAGCCAGCATATCATGAGCACGGACTCCCTGTTGAATAAGTGCGGTGATTTGGCGCAGTAGTTCATCGCCAGCAATATGACCTACGGTATCGTTAACGACTTTAAACTGATCTAAATCTAAATAACAGAGAGCGTGCTGGTGATTGCTATCTTTAACAGAGGCGAGCGCCTCAACTAAATGTTGCTCAAATCTTCGACGGTTGATTAACCCAGTTAGGGCATCGTGACTGGCTTCCCAAGAGAGTTGACGGGTGAGATAGCGCGATTCAGTAACATCATGAAAGACGATGACTGCCCCGATAATTTGACCTTGGCGGTCTCGAATCGGTGCTGCCGAGTCAGCAATGGGATACTCTGTTCCATCATGGGCAATCAAAATAGTATTGTTAGCTAAGCCCACAATTTGCTCCTCTAATAGAGCCTTGTCTATAGGATTCTCTACTGGCTCTCGCGTTACTTGATCGACAATTAGGAAGACTGTAGAGAAAGGAACTCCTTGAACCTCATGACTCTTCAAGCCTGTCAGTCGCTCAGCTATAGGATTGAAATATCTCACATTACCTTGGGCATCTGTAGTAATGACCCCATCGCCAATTGATTGCAGTGTCACTTGAGCCAATTCTTTTTCGGCAAATAGAGACTCTTCGAGACGTTGCCGTTCTTCAATTTCTTTCAACAGACGTATATTCTGCTTTTGGAGTCTTTGTTGCAGCCTTCCGATAGTTAGGTGGGTTTCGACACGAGCTAATACTTCTTCTACTTGAAATGGCTTAGCAATATAATCTACCCCCCCTGCAGCCAGCCCTTGCACCTTATTAAAGGTTTCATTTAGCGCACTCAAAAAAATTATTGGAATGTCTGCGGTGCGCTCGTCAGATTTTAATTTTCGGCAAACTTCATAACCATCAATATCAGGCAATTTAATGTCTAGTAAGATTAACTCCGTCGATGGCGATTGGGCAGCTCTGATCGCCATTGCCCCTGTGATAGCACTGCGAACTTTATAACCCTCTGCCCTCAAAGTATCCCTGAGCAGACGCAGGTTATCAGGCAGATCGTCAACAATTAAAATATTGGCTCGGTAGTTTGTAGCTCGATCGCTAACCCTATCGCTAGTTCTATCGACAATCATACTCATTTCCCTAGTTTCCTGCTAGAGGAATATAAACATATGCACAAATAGTATAGTTTAATTATTCGGTTAAAAAAGTCACTTTACCCACAAAGAAGTCCTGCGATCCCCGAGATATGGGGCTGGCAAGGGGGCGCAACCATACAAAATCTGAATAGTTCGGTTAGAGGCAGCCCCCCGTGGTTACTCTTCTTCGCTTCGCCTAACATCAGAAGAAGAGTGTTTCAACCCAAGCAGCCGATTTATGAACAAGCGCATTTCTCACATGGCAAGTCTACTCGTCTTTGCGAGCGGATGTCTAGTGCTGCTGGGTTGGCAATTTGACATCTCCCTACTCAAAAGTGGTTTTCCCGGTATGACTTCGACCATGAAAGCAAACACGGCAATTTGCTTTTTGCTGGCTGGAGTGTCTTTGAGATTGTTGCAGTACCGAAGAACCCGACTGCACGATCGCATCGCTCAAGGGATGGCAGGATTGATAATCATCATGGGTCTGCTGACCCTGAGCCAGTATATTTTTGGTTGGAAGCTGGGTATTGATGAGTGGCTTTTCCCAGATTTCGTGTCTTCAGCGACTGCTTATCCGGGAAGAATGGGAGTAAATACCGCCCTAAATTTTGTGCTGATGGGAGTAGGATTGTTACTGTTAGGGCAAAATTCCCAACGACACACTTGGTTGGCTCAGATTTTTAGTAGTGTTGCAGCTTTAATTTCTTTACTAGCTTTATTTGGACACCTATTCAATGTCGATATTCTTGAACGGTTGGTCACAATTACGACGGCTCAACCCGTAAACACGATCGTCACCTTTTTCATCCTCTATGGAGGAATTTTATGGCTCCGCCCCAAAGAAGGATTAATGCAAGTAGTAACCAGTCCCCTAGTTGGCGGAGTCATGGTTCGGTGGTTGCTGCCTTGGGCGACAATCTTTCCAGTCACACTGAACTGGTTGACTCTTCAGGGACAAAATTTAGGCTGGTATAACGTTAATTTTGCCTATACATTGCGTTCAACTGTTATGGTTGTCACGTTCTCAATTCTCATCTTGGGGACGGCTCGCTTTTTGAACCAGATAGATTATAAGCGCCAACAAGCCAAAAAAGAAATTAAAAAACTTAACGAAACTTTAGAGTTTCTTGTAGCTGAACGAACAGATGCTTTACAAAAATCGCAGGCTCGTTTTGCGGGAATTCTAGAAATCGCCAATGATGCAATTATTTCAGTCGATCGCACTCAACGCATTACCCTGTTTAATCAAGGGGCAGAAAAGATGTTTGGCTATAAAATTGAGGATATTTTAGGGGAACCACTGAATTTACTGCTGCCAGAACAGTTTAGAGATGCACATCAGCAGCATATCAAACAATTTGCACACTCTTCTACCAGAGCGCGAAGGATGGGAGAACGAGGCGAGATTTTGGGTCGTCGTCGAGATGGAACGCATTTTTCGGCTGAAGCCTCTATTTCTAGGCTGGAAATGGGAGACGAAACGGTATTTACTGTTATTCTGCGGGATATTAGCGATCGCAAGCAAGTAGAAGCATCGCTGGCTCACATGGCAGCGATTGTGGAATACTCTGGTGACGCAGTTATTAGCAAGTCATTAGACGGCATCATTTTAAGCTGGAACAATGCAGCAGAAAAAATCTTTGGCTACAAGGCTGAAGAAATCATAGGACAATCTATCCTCATTCTAATTCCATCCAATCTTAGCCACGAAGAACAAAAAATCCTAGAAACGATTCGACAAGGAGAAACGATTGAAAACTATGAAACCGTGCGTGTCCGCAAAGATGGACAGCTTATCCACATATCTTGTACCATATCACCTCTGAAGGACGCAAAAGGCATAATTATTGGGTGTTCTGTAATTAAACGCGACATCACAGAGCGCAAACGAGCTGAAATAAATCGCAAACAAATAGAGATGGCTTTACGAAACAGTGAAGAGCAGTTTCGCCATGCGTTTGAAGATGCCTCTATCGGGATGGCGATCGTTTCACTTGATGGGCACTGGATTAAAGTCAATCCTGCCTTATGTCAGATTCTTGGCTACTCCTCAGAAGAGTTATTAGCGTTAACTTTCCAAGACATTACCCATCCTGACGATTTAGACGGGGATCTTAGTTATGCACATCAACTATTAGCAGGAACCATTTCCACCTACAAAATGGAAAAACGGTATTTCCATAAACAAGGACATATTATTTGGATTATTCTTAATGGATCGTTAGTACAAGATGAACAGGGTAACCCACTACATTTTATTTCTCAAATCCAAGAAATTACTGCTCGAAAAGCAGCTCAAGAAACACTAGAACTTCAAAGCGTTATCATGAATAACATGGCAGGAGGAGTGTGTTTAATTAAAGCCTCTGACCTCATTATCGTCTACACTAATCCTACCTTTGACGCTATGTTTCGCTACACAGAGGGCGAACTCGCAGGTCAACCCCTTGGTGTCTTGAATTATGTCAATACAAATTTTACACCAGACGTAACCGTTCTAGATATCGTCACTCAAATTGAACTGACCGGGGAAGCGAAATATGAAGTCCACAATAAAAAGAAAGATGGAAGTCTCTTTTGGTGCAGAGTTCATACATCCAGGTTTGAGCATCCTGAATACGGAACTGTATATGTTGCGGTTCAGGAGGACGCAACAGAGCTAAAACTGGCTGAGCAAGCCTTGCAAGCTACCACAAATCGCCTCAACTTTCTTCTCAACTACAGCCCCGCGGTCATTTTTAGCAGTAAACCTGCTGGCGATTATGGAGCAACGTTCATCAGCGAAAATATCAAAGATATATTGGGCTACGAAAGCAGAGAGTTTTTAGAAGATTCTAAATTTTGGGTGAATCACTTACACCCCGATGATGTAGAACCAGTGCTTAATGGCTTAGCAAATGTATTCGTTAATGATTTTTATTTCCACGAATACCGCTTTCGTCGCTCCGATGGGGTTTATCGCTGGATCCTGGGTCAGCTTAGGCTAATTCGAGATCCTTCAGGTACACCAGTAGAAATCTTGGGATATTTAATTGACATTAGCGATCGCAAACAAGCTGAGTTGGAATTTCAGCAGGCAAATGAAGCAAACCAAGCGAAGACTGTCTTCCTCGCCAATATGAGCCACGAACTCCGCACCCCCCTCAACTCAATTTTGGGATTCACACAATTGATGAGCTATGAGAGCAATCTGACCCCTTCTCTTCAAGAACGTTTACAGATTGTCAATCGTAGCGGTAGACATTTATTGGATTTGATTAACGATATTTTAGATTTATCCAAAATAGAGAGCGGACGGATGACACTCAATCTTTCCGACTTGGATTTGACAAATTTGCTGGCTTCTATTGAAGAAATTTTCCAAGTTAAATTTCAATCTAAAGAATTGCAACTAATTTTCGATATAGCTCCCAACATTCCTAGATTCGTGCATAGCGACGAGAAAAAAATCTATCAAGTCTTGGTCAACCTGCTCGGTAATGCGATTAAGTTTACCAACCAAGGAAGCGTCACCCTACGAGTAAGAACAACACAAAGTGACAAAACATCCTGCCACCTATGTTTTGAAGTTGAGGATACAGGCGTGGGAATTGCGCCCACAGAAATTGATACCCTCTTTAAGGTATTTGTGCAAGCCCAAGCTGGGAATAATTTGAATCAAGGCAGTGGGCTGGGTTTAGCCATCAGTCAAAAACTCGTCAAACTCATGGGCGGTCAAATTCGGGTTAAAAGCACTTTGCACCGAGGTAGCACTTTTTCTTTTGAGATGCCTGTACAGTTACCTCAAGCAGAGTCCTTACCCCCAGAATTAATTAATCAAAGAGTAATTGGTTTAGCTGCCGGACAACGGACTTACCGCATTCTTATTGTTGAAGATTTAGAAGAAAATCGTCGCTTGTTAGTCGAGATCTTGACCTCGGTTGGTTTTGAGGTGAGAGAAGCAAAACAGGGAGTGGAGGCACTCTCACTGTGGGAAAGCTGGCGGCCGCACCTGATTCTGATGGATCTACGAATGCCGATCGTCGATGGCTACACTGCTATTAAATATATTAGACAATGCCCTAAGAACCAAGAAACTGTCATTATCGCTTTAACTGCCAGTGTTTTTGAAGAAGAGCGAGAGAAAGTTCTTAGGGCTGGCTGTAACGATTTTATAAGCAAGCCATTTCAGCAGAGAGACATCTTTGACAAAATCGCTAAATATTTGGGAGTGCAATATATCTACGCAGTCGTAGAACAAACTCAAAAAAAACTATTGGTTGAAACGCTGTCTGTAGAAGATATATCTGTGATGTCCCCTCAGTGGTTAGAACAAATGTATCACGCCGCTTACTATCTCGATACCGAAGTTATGAACGAATTAATTGTACAAATTCCCGAATATCAAGCAGGTTTGTCTAACGCACTAACGGATTATATCAATAATTTCAATTCTGACAAAATTATGGAGTTGATTCGACCTTTGCTGCCGAATCCACTGTAGTTATAGAGTTTAAGGGCAAAGAAACTATAGTGCCTTCTGCAGTGGCTCTATTTCCAATAGAAACCCACATGGAAAAGGATTTGAAAGTTTTTGGAGATGTGTGTTGCAGATATCTATCAGCTTGAGCCAATAGCATACAGATTAGATGGAATGTGCTGTATCATATAGCAATTATATTTTTGGCATGAAGGGGATTGATTTTTTTTATTAACCGCAGAGGGCGCAAAAGCCACAGAGAAAGAGAAAAGAGAGACAGAAATGATTGATTTAACAGGAAAGGTAATATTAGTAACTGGTGGCTCGAAAGGGATTGGTGCAGTGACGGTGCGGACTCTGGTTAATGCTGGGGCCGAGGTGATTTTGCATTACTTTCGCAGTCAGAAAGAAGCTGATGCGATCGCAGCAAGTGTTGGGCGCGATCGCTGTTATTTATTGGCAGCCGATTTGATGGTAGAAAATGCGGCCTCGATGTTGTGGCGAGATGCTTTAAAATGGCGGGGTCATATTGATATTTTAGTTAATAATGCGGGGATTATGCAGTCAGCAGGTATCGAGGACAAATTGGATATTTGGTCGTCAGCTTGGCAGCAAACTCTACAAGTAAATTTAGTGGCAGTTGCCGACTTGTGCCGGGAATCTATTCTGCATTTTCAAACTCGCAGGGTCGGTACAATTATTAATATAGCAAGTCGCGCTGCTTTTCGCGGCGATGACCCTAATTATCTGCACTACGCCGCTTCTAAAGGTGCTATTGTTGCTTTAACTCGCAGTATTGCTAGAGGGTTTGCGGCTGATAATATTTTGGCGTTTACAGTTGCACCGGGATTTGTCAGTACAGAAATGTCTAATCAGTTTATTCAGGAGTTCGGTGAAGCTGATATTATTCGCGATATCCCGATCGGCAAAATCGCTCCTCCTCAAGAGGTTGCCAATGTTATCGCGTTTTTAGCGTCGGGTTTAGCTGCACACGCTACCGGGACTACGATCGATATTAATGGAGCCTCTTACGTGCATTGAGACAGTTCTGTAAAATACCTCTCAAGGCTCACGCTGATATCTTTTAAAACCAACTAATTTATCACTTTAGCAAGACGCTAAAAGCCTCATAAATGACTTAATCTTATATGAAAAGACAATCTGAGGAAAGTTGATTATGACAACAGATAACGGCACCAACACCAAACGAGTTGCCATACTCATCGAAAATGGAGTGGAAGATTCGGAATTTCTAGTTCCTTACAACGCCTTAAAACAAGCAAACTTTGACGTAGTTGTCCTCGGTTCGCGGACAAACGAAAAGTATGCAGGGAAACAAGGAAAAGTTGCTCAGCAGGCTGACGGAACTACCACTGAAGCAGTACCCGCAGAATTCGATGCAGTGATAATTCCCGGCGGTATGGCTCCCGATATGATGCGGACTAATCCCAATACAGTACGTTTTGTACGAGAAGCATTTGAGCAAGGAAAAATCGTCGCTGCTGTTTGCCACGGCCCGCAAGTTTTAATTGAAGCCGACTTGCTCAAAGGCAAAAATGCGACTGGTTTCTTGGCAATAAAAACAGACATGATTAATGCCGGAGCTAACTACATTAACGAAGCTTTAGTAGTTGACGGCAACTTGATTACTTCCCGCCAACCGGGAGATTTAGCAATATTTACTACCGCAATTATGGCTCGCCTCGGTTACGGCGGAAAAGCAGTCGGTTTGCCAGAAGAAACTGACACAAATGCAGAATGGTGGAAATTAGCTAATGGTTGGGGAGGCTCGACACAAGGGGACATTGTTAAAGGTTTGAATACCGCCCTCGCAGGGGAACGCTATGCTTGCGAAGCGTTTGAACATTATGCGGAAAAAACCCAAGATACCGATTTGCGATCGCTCTTGAGAGAAATGATTAAAAACAAACAGAACCACATCCTCGCTCTCGAAAAACGCCTCAACGATTTCGGTGAAAAACCCTCAATTCCTGCCCAAATTGCTGACAAATACGCTAAATTAAAAGCTTCGATGCAAGGAACCGATGAAACGTTCTTACTGCGGAGCACTCTAGGTGACTTGCAAACCGGTGTTGTCGATATCAACAACCTGCGGGTGAAGTTCACAGATCCCGTATCAACTGCAATTTTGACCGAGATAGAATCGGATTTGTCCAAGTGTGAGCAAGTCGTTGCTAAACTCTACCGCGCCCGTGCAGTTTCCCAGGAAATTAAGTCGCCTAAACCTTCCACTAGCCCTGCTGTAAAAATGTAATAAGCAAGGGGATAAATAAGTTTGGAGTTTTTTTGAGGGGGGAAAACCTGTACCAACCAATATCACAACTACAAACTCGATCGGCAACCCTACAATATACCCCTTTGCGGTAAAATAAAACCCAACACTAAAAAGCAGATATTCAACTAACTGCAAGGTGGAGGGTTTTATTTTTGTTTCAGCGGGACACGGGGGTTTGAAGGAAGCTTGTGGCACCCGTATTCATCCGTGCATCAATAAAAAATATAGTATCCGATAACCAGCCCCCGGATATAGCTGTTCTCCAGCGTGGGGTGAAGTCTGCCCAATGCCCAATAGTACCTCATGTTACTGATAAAGGCTATATATCCGTCAAGTCGCTTTCTTCAATTCTTCAATTCTTCAATTCTTCAATTCTTCAATTCTAAAATCTAAAATCGATTAACCAGTCCCCGGATACATCCGTCAAGTCACTTCCTTCAAATCTTTAATCTAAAATCTTTAATCTAAAATCTAAAATCGATTGACTTGTTCCCTCTTCCTTTAGACAGGAGACACCTGGGCAATAAATGCGCTACTGTGTTGCCAATATTTTGATGAGGAAAAAAAGGCTGTGGTTCCCTTACGCGATGAAAATCCCATTACTATCACTCCCTACGTCACCTACGGGCTGGTTGCCGCAAACATATTAGTATTTTTGTACGAACTCAGTTTGGGCGATCGAGAATTAACCCAATTCTTCTACTCTTGGGCCGTAATTCCTTGCCAGTTAAGCAATATGTGTGGTGTTGCTCTGCCAGTTTCGCCATTTCCCGAATGGACGACACTGATTAGCTCCCAATTCCTGCACGCAGGCTTTCTCCACATTGCCGGAAATATGTTATTTCTGTGGATTTTTGGCAACAACGTAGAAGATCGTTTAGGACACGTCAAATTTATAATATTTTACCTTACTTGCGGCGTTTTAGCATCACTAACTCAGTGGTTTTTTTCCTCAGCATCTGCCATTCCGTCCCTGGGTGCTAGCGGCGCGATCGCAGGCGTGATGGGAGCTTACATTCTCAGATATCCCCAAGCCAAAGTTCTGACACTGCTACCCTTGGGAATTTTTATTACCACCGTCAGAGTCCCCGCTTTCTTCTTTCTAGGATTTTGGTTTGCACAGCAAGCATTGAGCGGCCTGGCTTCCTTGAATGCCCCGGCAAGTGTCGGCATGGAATCCGGGGGAGTCGCCTACTGGGCCCACGCCGGTGGCTTTGTTTTCGGCGCTATTCTTGGGCCTTTGTTGGGACTTTTTTCTGAGGAAAATCAGATTTAATTTTTTACGGCAGATGAACGCAAATTAAAGCAGATAAACGCCGATTTTGTTGGCAGTTTATCTGCTTTAATTTGCAGTTTCAAACCTCGGATTTTTCTCAAAGTTCGGTGCTATTGTCTGGCACTTGTGGGGATTGTTTTATAAATATAATCAGGTTTACTTTTTCCCCCAGATAAACACAAATTAACGCAGATAAACTGCCACTAAAATCGGCGTTAATCTGCGTTAATCTGCGGTTTCAAACCTCTTATCTTCCTAGATAAACGTCAAGTCAAATTCCGAAAGAGCAGAAACCCCAGTTACACCATTTAACTTCGCCAAAATGCGAGAATCGCTGCCGGTGAGGTTATTGCCATTGCCGTCATAAATGATGTAAGTATTGCCGCCGGAATCGTAGGCAAACAAGAAAGCACTTCCTCCCAAAATATTTGCAGAAACAGTTGTCTGCACATTCAGCAGAACTTGACTGCCATTGCTGAGATTGGGGAATCCGGGGGCAAAATTAAACTGATCGGCGATCGGCACACCGAGACCGTTAAAATCAGTAATCACATCGTATCCGCCCGCTGCGATCGCAGCATCAATCGCAGCCGAAGAAGCCGCATCAAAGGCAGGCCCACCTTGTGCAGGGCTAGTATAGCGGAATTGATTGCTGCCGCCACCCCCCGTCATGGTATCTGCGCCGAGACCCCCTACGAGCACGTCGTTATCCAAATCGCCGTTAATCGTATCGTTGCCACCTTGACCGTCAATAGTATCGCTGCCCGCCAAACCGTTCAAATTGTCCGGCAAGGAACCCCCAACCAAATTGTTAGGCCCGCTATCAGCCGGCAAGATTTGGACGGTGATAGTACCTGTTCCCGGAATTGTCCCGAATCCGTCGCTGACGCTGTAGGTGAAAGCAGTTGTACCCGCTACGTTGCCGGGGATGAATTGCACTTGAGAGACAAGATTTACAGCTATCCCCAGTTGCGGTGTGCTGACATTAATAATGCTGAGCGTCCCTTTTTGCGGGCTGGAATCGTTCGCCAGTACGTCGATAAAAGTGGGCAGCAAATTATTCGTATTGGTAAATACGATGCCGTCATCAACAACTATTGGCGGCAGGAGAGTTGGAACAGTTACGGAGGTATCGAAAGAATTGATGTTAATTGCGACTGACGCTGCTGCCGTGCCGCCTTGGTCGTCAGCTACGCTGTAGCTGAAAGAACCGGCTTGCCCAATCACATTTGTTCCAGGTTGAAATTTCAGCCCGAGTAAATCCTGAACAGTTAACTTTTGGTTCACCGTGAGGGGGCTCGTACCCGTAATTACCTGACCAAAAGTAGGATTGGGAAGTCCGACTACGGCGATCGACAGTGGCTGCCCCTCCGGGTCGCTGGGCGCCGAAATGCTCAGAGACAGAGGCAAATTCTGCAAACCAGTCACCGTCTTCCCCGCTTCCACGATCGGTGGCTGGTTAGGAGTCGGAGATGTAAAACTCGGCGGAGTCGGCCCCCCGCCCAAAGGCGGAGGAGTTGGGGGCGCAGCAGTTGGAGTCGGGACGATCGAAGGACTCGGACTCGGAGTTGTCCCGCCGGCAGTCGGAGTCGGACTCGGACTCGGAACCTGTGTCGGCAATGTCCCCGTTGTGGGACTCGTGGTTGTCCCCGTGGTGGGACTCGTGGTTGTCCCCGCTGGTGTGGGAGTTGTGGTCGCTGGTGTGGGAGTTGTGGTCGCTGGTGTGGGAGTTGTGGTCGCTGGTGTGGGAGTTGTGGTCGCTGGCGTTGGAGTTGTGGTCGCTGGCGTTGGAGTTGTGGTCGCTGGTGTGGGAGTTGTGGTCGCTGGTGTGGGAGTTGTGGTCGCTGGTGTGGGACTGGTGGTGGTTCCAGTTGTGGGACTGGTGGTGGTTCCAGTTGTGGGACTGGTGGTGGTTCCAGTTGTGGGACTGGTGGTGGTTCCAGTTGTGG
>NZ_JAUBQS010000038.1:17426-18567 GCF_036701355.1 Microcoleus sp. Pol12B3 | reverse complement strand
GACTGGTGGTTGTCCCCTCAATGGTGAAGGGATTGTCGTTTACGCGCGGTATTTGAGCTGTAGTGAACCGAGATTCATCTAGCGAGTTCGATCGAACATCGATCAACACCGCCAAAAATTCCCCAGTTTGCCTGTCCCTAATAATCGTGTTGCTAGAATTCGAGCCTTGACCTTGGAAAATTTCTAACTCTGTAAAGTTCAAACCTCCAGCTAGACCGATCGAATCTCCCGCATTAAAATCTCTAATTACATCAGCATCGCCGATTTCGCGGCCCCCAGTAGTGAGAAACCCGTTGCCACCAGGCGACGTGCCCACCCTACCGAGAACAAAGATATCCGATCCCTCGCCTCCTGTCAGAGTATCCGATCCGCGATCGCCCGAAAGAATATCATCCCCAGCATCTCCAGAAAAAGAATCATTGCCATCGCCCCCGAAGAGCAGGTCATCACCCTCGCCACCATCACCAGTATCGTTACCAACACCGCCAGTGATGACATCCCCGCCCTCGGCGCCTAACAAAATATCATTGCCCCCAGCACCTATGAGGCAGTCGTTGCCCGTGTCGCCAAAAACACTGTCATTGCCCTTGTCGCCAAAAATCAGGTCGTCCTCGCCACCTCCGCGCAGACAGTCATTGCCTTTACCGCCGTACAGCGTGTCGTTGCCTTCAGAACCCAAGACAAGATCGTTGCCCTGGTCGCCAAAAGCTACGTCATCGCCTTGGTCGCCAGAAACCAAGTCATCGCCTTTGCCGCCCCGCGCCGTGTCATTGCCGCGCCCGCCCTCAACGATATCTTTACCAGCGCCGCCGTTGAGAGAATCGTTACCGTCATCGCCCCTGAGTAGATCGTCTCCGTCCCGACTCAGAAGCGTGTCGTCGCCGGCACCCCCGGAAATCGTGTCATTGAACAAGCTGCCGATTAAATAGTTACTGCCGTCATTTGCGACAACTAAGCCATCGACAAAAAGTGGCTCTGGGGGAGGCGTGGGAACTGTCACAGGTGGCCGCGGCACCGGGGTGATCGAAATGTCCGGGCCCGTCCCCGTCATCGTTGTCGAAGTCCCCGTCATCGTTGTCGAAGTCCCGGTTCCCGTCATCGTTGTCGAAGTCCCGGTTCCCGTCATCGTTGTCGAAGTCCC